>NZ_JAMPKG010000004.1:0-230597 GCF_039962015.1 Trichocoleus sp. AS-A1
GTGAAATACCAGTGGCTTTCTGATTCCTTGATTGAGGAACTGAAACATCCTTCTATTCCCATGCAACTTGTGTAACTTGTACGCTATATCTAGCGCCTTTGCGTAAGTCCTGAAAAGGCAAAATTCACGTTTTGTAGGGGAATGGCACGGCCATTCCCCTATCGAGTGCCCCTTCCCTCGTTGGGAAAGGGTTAACTGAGCGTCAATTAGCTGGACTGAGTAGCTAGTAAATCAGCAGGAAGACGCTTGAAGGCAAGGCGCTCATTTTCCACATCGACAAAGATGGTGTCGCCGTCGTTGAATTCGCCTCGCAAAATCCCTTTAGCGATTTGCGTTTCCAGTTCCCGCTGAATCGCACGCTTGAGCGGACGCGCTCCATAAACGGGGTCGTATCCGACTTCCGCTAAGAAGTAAAGGGAAGCATCGGAAAGTTTCAGGGACATCTTGCGATCGCTCAACCGTGATTCGAGTCGCTTGACTTGCAACTGCACAATCTGCCGCAATTCCTGCTTGTTCAAGCCGTGGAAGATGATAATCTCGTCGATCCGGTTCAGGAACTCCGGACGGAAACTTGTCCGCATCGCATCCATCACCCGACTCCGCATTTCTTCATAACGGGATTCATCGCTAGCAACATCTAGGATGAACTGCGATCCGATATTGCTGGTCATGATAATAATCGTGTTCTTGAAGTCTACGGTGTGACCGTGAGAATCGGTGACGCGACCATCATCAAGAATTTGCAGCATGATGTTGAACACATCCGGGTGCGCCTTTTCGATTTCATCGAACAGCAACACTGCGTAAGGACGACGCCGGATGGATTCTGTCAGCTGTCCGCCTTCGTCATAACCAACATAGCCGGGAGGCGCACCAATTAAGCGAGAGACGCTGTGCTTCTCCATATACTCAGACATATCGATCCGTACCAAGGCTTCTTCTGTATCGAACAGGTAAGCTGCCAAGGCTTTTGCGAGTTCTGTCTTCCCGACGCCCGTGGGACCGAGGAAAATGAAACTAGCCGTTGGGCGATTCGGATCGGCTAAACCAGCACGCGCCCGTTGGATGGCATCAGCAACTGCTGTCACCGCTTCGGCTTGCCCAATCACGCGCTTGTGCAGTTCATCTTCCAATTGCAGAAGTTTTTCTTTCTCCGATTCCACGAGTTTGCTGATGGGGATACCAGTCCACTTGGAAATGATTTCAGCAATGTCGGACTCGGTGACTTCTTCTCGTAAAAGTGACTTACCACTATGCTGAGTTTGAACGAGTTGGGCTTCTGTCTCTTCTAGCTGATGTTGCAACTCGGTCAACTTGCCGAATTTCAGCTCAGCGGCTCGGTTAAGATCGTATTCTCGTTCCGCTTGTTGAATTTCCACATTCACCCGATCGATTTCTTCTTTCAGGGTTTTGCGGCGTTCGAGAACATCTTTTTCAGCTTGCCATTGTGCATTCAGTGTCCGTTGATCTTCTTTTAGATCGGCAAGTTCTTTTTCCAGTCTTTGTAACCTTTCTCTAGAAGCCGGATCGCTTTCTTTTTGCAGAGATAGCCGTTCCATTTCTAACTGGAGGATCTTGCGGTCGATTTCGTCGAGTTCCTCTGGTTTGGAGGTACTTTCCATCTTCAACCGTGCCGCCGCTTCATCTACCAAGTCAATCGCTTTATCTGGAAGGAAGCGATCGCTAATATATCGAGTAGACAAAGTAGCCGCAGCCACTAACGCACTGTCGGAAATTTTCACGTTATGGTGCGTTTCATAGCGATCTTTCAAACCCCGCAGAATCGAAACCGTATCTTCTACACTCGGCTGATCGATATAAACTTGCTGGAAACGACGTTCTAGCGCCGCATCTTTTTCGATGTATTTACGATATTCATCCAGGGTTGTGGCACCGATACAGCGCAATTCACCCCGCGCCAGCATCGGTTTGAGCAAGTTACCCGCATCCATCGCGCCTTGAGTCGCACCCGCACCAACAACGGTGTGGATCTCATCGATGAACATGATAATGCTGCCCTGAGAATCGGTGACTTCCTTGAGAACTGCTTTCAAGCGTTCTTCAAATTCACCCCGATATTTGGCACCCGCAATCAACGCACCCATATCCAGCGCAATCAGTTTGCGATCGCGCAACGACTCCGGTACATCCCCGCTGACAATTCGCTGTGCTAAACCTTCAGCGATCGCAGTTTTCCCTACACCCGGTTCGCCAATCAGCACCGGGTTATTCTTGGTGCGACGAGACAGAATCTGAATCGTGCGGCGAATCTCATCATCGCGCCCAATTACCGGATCTAACTTCCCTTGGCGAGCGAATTCTGTCAAGTCGCGCCCGTATTTTTCTAAGGATTCGTACTTGCCTTCTGGATTTTGGTCAGTCACTTTTTGGCTCCCGCGAACTTGGGCGATGATAGTTCTTAGCTTGTTTTCGTCCAGCTTAAATTCTTGAAACAAAGCCTTACCAAAGCGATCGTCTTTGGGATAAGCCAGCATCATGTGTTCGATGGAGATAAAATCGTCTCCATACTCTTTGCGAAATGCTTCAGCCCGATCCAGCAGAGAATCTAAGCTACGTCCGACATAAACTGAGGTGCTACTGCCGGAAGTTTTTGGCTGACGCTTGATGAAATCTTCGGTGCGTTCTCTGACTCGCGACACATTTACGCCCGCTTTGTTCAGAATACTGCTGACGAGTCCTTCTTGCTCCAGCAGTGATTTCATCAAGTGTTCGCTTTCGATTTGTTGATGCTGGGCAGATTTAACAATATCTGGGGTGCGAGTGATGGCTTCCCAGGCTTTTTCTGTAAATTGGTTGGGGTTGGTTGGTTGCATAAGGAGTTACTCAATTAATAAACCCTAGAGACACCCATAACATACAGAAATTTGCAGTTCATCCCACTTATGGCTGTCCCTATCAGTCATTGTAAGTAGACTGGCTACACTCTTAGGATCGGTGTTCACGGCTTTTAGATAGGTATCTCCGTCCGTTTTTAAGCTTCCGGTTCAACTCCAAGCGCCCGTAACTGTGCGGCTAATCGCTCGGCGCGTTGACTTTCTTGCTCAGCGCGTTCGTAACCCGTCAACAAGAGATTTCCTTCTCGATCCCACCAGCGCAACCAGGGCAGCGTAGCATTTTGATATTCACCCTGCCAAATTCCCAACTCTACTCCTAGAAGTGAAATTGGATAGTGCCCCCGCTCGTTAGCACTAAGGAGTTCATAGCGATTTTCTATCAAATGATACACCTCGACACTGGCTTTTTTCACTTCATAAATGCCGTAAAATGCCGGACGAATCACCGTTTCATAAACCCAAAATTTGCCAGTTATCGGTGTAGTGTCTCGTTCTTCCGTTCCATCGCCAGAAACAAATTCTAATACAATCAACGGGGGAATGTATTCTTGCCACAAGACATAAGAACGCCGGAGTTCACCATTAAGTGTTGGCGGGACATTCGGTATATAAAACCAATCTGGTGCTTCTGCTCCTCGCTCTGGTGGTTCGGCAAGACGCCAGTAAATCCCGGCGTCTTGTCCAATGCAGTATTGTCCATCCGAATGAAGTTGCTGCAAAACGGGTAACAAAGAGTCAGTCAGCAGAATACTTTGAGGGTGTTCTTGGAAATTTTTCACAAATGTGCCATCAGAGTCTGGCAGCTGGGTGTGGTCGGGTAAGCTTAAGCCTAAGCCTGACTGAGGGACAGCAGAAGTCATAAAATTATCTCAAAAATCTAAATTTAAGTTCAACTTTATCCATTCAAGCAGCGCACAGCAGATTCTTGGTTAAAAATTCGCGCGAAAACTGGAGAACTTTTACCATTTCGCTTAGTTGGGGCAAAGTGGCATCGCTAGAGTAGCAAGAAACTCTAGCGCTACTTTCTTGACGATATATTTTTTAGGTTTAATTTTCGTGTTTTTATTCCGCTCAATCCGATGTTTCATGGTTATAAAGATTATTGTCTTTTTTTATCTCTTAATTCCAGCTTTTTATTGCCTTTTGCTAGTGCAAATGGATCAAGTCGAGCTAAGACCTGACCGAAAATGCCTCGCTAAACCGGCGAGTCACCGGCTCAATTAAGAAAGTGAGAACTGATTTTTTGCGAGTAACAATTTCTCCGGTTGCCGCCATACCTGGAGTAAAAGCAACCTTCTGACTTTGCACCTGAAGTGAATGCTGTTTAAGCCGAATTCGGGTAGGGAAAACTAAGCCTAATTCTTTGTCAGCGATCGCATTCGGACTCACTTGCACCACTTCACCCTCAACTGTGCCAAATTCCTGAAACGGGAAAGTAGCCATTTTGACTTTTGCCTTCATTCCCTTACGGATAAAGCCAATATCGCGGTTGAGGACTTTTACTTCTACCAACAATTCTTCGGATTCCGGAAGAATCGATAACAACTCCTCTCCCGCCTGTACCGGCCCTTTGGTTGCTTTGACGCTGTAAACTGTCCCCGTAACCGGCGAGGAAATTGTTTCTACTTCTCGCTGCTTTTTCGCCTCCTCCAACTGACCGGCAACGGTTGTTAGTTCTTCTTGGCGCTGGTTAAACTTAGTTAGAATTTCACTCTGGCGCTCAGACTGTAATCGATCTGCCTGATTGCGAACTGATTGATACGCTTGTTCAGCTTGGCGAATAGTTTGCCCTTGAGCAGCGATATCTTTTTCCAAGGAGGTTATTTTGTCCTGAGCTTCCGTGACTTTGTTTTGAACATTCGTAATACTATCTTGGGCTGTGGTAACTTCAGCTTGCGCCCTCACGACTCTCTCTTGTGCATCAACGTAATCGAGTCGAGGGACAGCACCGGGAATTAGGAGAGTGGTAAGCGCCTTTTCTCTTTTTTCGGCTAAAGCGAGGCTGTTGTTCGCTTTGTTGAGAAGGCTTTTGCTGTTGGCGAGATTGGTTTTGGCGTTGACGAGGTTGATTTTGGCGTTGACGAGGTTTTCTTGCAGGCGGGTGAGGCGAACTTTGGCTTCATTGATGACTGCAATTTGGCGATTCGCTTCTGCGATCGCACCCGCTCTTTTTGCTTCAAAATCTTGTAGCCGAGCGGTTAAAAGCTGGTCTTGCAAAGCGGTTCCGGCAGTTGCAGCTCCAGTGCGTTCGGCTTCCAGACGCCCTAAATCTTCCCGAATCAGCTGGGTAGATTTAGCGAGGCGGTCAACTTCTGCTTGCGGCAGATCGGGGTCGCGTTCGATCAGGATATCGCCTTTTTTAACGCGATCGCCTTCTTTGATTTTTACCGCTTTGATTGTGCCTCCTCCTAGCGATCGCAGGGGTCGCACTTGCGTTGAGGCAATCAGTTCGCCGGGAGCGATCGCGACTTCATCCACTTGGCTGTAGTGTGCCCAAGCGATCGCCCCAAATACCAGTAAGCTAATGCTTGCTGCCAATAACCGCGTGTACAGTGGCGGCAGCTCTTGCACTGCTTTCCCTAATTCATAGGAGAGTGAATCCTCTGGATTCGCTAGCTGCTGTCTTGTTTGACGAGCTTGAGCAGGTGTTGACGCTAAGGGCGATCGCATAAAATTTTGACTCAAAGGCTTTGAGCGGGCAGAGAGACACTCTAGCTGTGATTCTATCGACTGAATCCGGCAATGGATTGTCGAAAATTAAGAATTTTGGCGTAAGTTATTGTAATTGTAAGTAAATTTACGCGAAAAACTATTGTCCTTCTCCCCTTAGAGAGATTTTGATCGAGTTATATATAAGATACTTTTTTGAATTGTTGGGTGCATTTAAAACCGTGAATGTGGTGAGCAAGACCTTAGAGACGCTTGGCATCGACATATCGCGGCAAATCCTCAGATATTCAATAATTTCGATTACCTCACCATCGGCAATTGGCGCAACTTCAATTTTTGCATTCATGGCTTCAGTGAAGGTGCTAGTTGTTGCGTTCAGATAATTTAAAAACCACTATTAAATCAATTAATATAGCTTTAGTTATTGCGCTTGCGATCGCAGCATTCTTAAAATTTTCTGTCTCCAGCCTTGAGAAATTATCCCGTTATTGCCCAATTTTTTAGGGGCTTAAAATCGGGAGTATAACAGTTCTATGATGCTCCATCGTGGAGAAAGCAAGCAAATGTTAAATGGATTTAAATTTTCAAATGAGCGCCAGCTTTTAAGTGCAGATTTCGCTAATTCTGCACCGCTAGAGTTTGATTCAAAAATAGCCGGAATCTGGTCAGGATTTAGAGGACTGGGCGATCCGCTACAGCAAAGAAGTCTATTTAAAAGTAGCGCGATCGCTGCGGCTTCTACCGTCAGTGAGGTCGGCGGTACAATTGACATCACCGACCTGAAAAACCCACTCCGTGGCGGTAGCCTTCGGGATGACTATCTGTTGACTGGCATTAGCGCCGGAGAGCAGGTGGAGGTGAAACTAAACTCCACAGAATTTGACGCTTACCTGCAAGTGGTAAATGCCTCTACTGGAGCGGTTGTTACCTTCAACGATGATTTTGAGGGTCTGAACTCTCAAGTAACTTTTACAGCCGCTCAGGGCATTGATTACATTGTTCGAGCCACGACTTATGAACCAGATGCTACTGGTAACTATACTCTTCGTAGCAATTTGGGAGTCCTCAAACCAGCGTCTCCCATCAGTGGAAACCAAAGCTTTAACGGCGCGATCGCGAATAGCGACCCAAGCAACCCCATTCGTGAAGGCAGTTTTTACGATGGCTATGTGTTAGGCAATTTAGTTGCCGGTCAGCAGGTGCAGGTGAACCTTGATGCGCCCAGCTTTAATGCCTACCTGCAAGTGGTGAATGCTGGAACCGGAGCAGTTGTTGCAGAAAATAATGATTTCAGCGGTACGAACTCGCAGCTAACTTTCACGGTTGCTGAGGGAATTGATTATATTCTGCAAGCTACAACTTTTGAAAAGGGTGCGACTGGCGGCTACACTCTAACTACTAAAATCGCAAGTATTCCAGACCCTTTAGATGCCGGTAATACTCTAGGAACCGCAAAAGCTCAAACTTCAGCAGTTTTCTCAAACAACCAACAAGTCAATGCTAGCGATCGCGATGACTTTTATAGCTTTAATGTTGCTCAATCTGGCATCTTTACCGCTAATTTATCTGCATTGAGTGGTGATGCCGATGTCCGACTCATTCAAGACAGCAACAACAACAGCATTATTGATCAAGGCGAAGTGTTGGGTTGGCAATGGGAGCGCGGGACTAGCAACGAATCAATCCGTCGTTTCCTGAGTGCTGGTAATTACTTTTTGCAAGTAATGAGCTACAACAACCAAGCTGCTAACTATTCTGTAGCGACTACCTTTACTGCTGCTACCAGCGATCCTCTCAGTTTTTCAATCAAAGTCAATTTTGGTCAAGGCTTGGGTAGTTTGAGTACAGAAGCTCTCAATGCTATTACAGAAGCTGCAAAAGTTTGGGAAAAAATTATTCCCTACAGCACCTTTAGCGATTCCCAAATTCTAACCATTGATGTTACGGGGGATACTTTTGGTGAAGATGAATTTCTTGCTTTTGCGGGGCCAAAAGCCTTAGCCTCCGATGCTTTTGGTAATCAAATGACGATATCAGGAGCTTCAACGATTAACACGAGCTTGGCAAATACATACAACAACAATCCAAGTTTCTTACAAGAAACGATGGTGCATGAATTTGGTCACGTTCTAGGAATTGGAACACTTTGGTCAGATTACGGACGCGATTTAATTAATGTCTCCGATGCGACGTATAGTGCTAATACCTATGCAGGGTGGGCTTATGGAGAATTAAAAGGTACATTTTTACAAACTGCTGTTCCCGTTCAAAAAGGCGTGTTTGGTCATTGGGATGAAAATGTCTTTGACAATGAATTAATGTCACCTATTGCTGAAAAAAGCTCTGAGTTATTGAGTCAATTAACGATTGCTTCTTTAAAAGAGATTGGGTGGAATGTGAACTATGGGGGAGCTGAATCTTACACTCTACCTGGATTCAATACTCTTTCAAATTCATTAAATGCTAATGCTTCGCTGATTAATTCATCTTTTCCTTTACGCTGTGGCTGTGCCGCTCACTTAGCATCTTCAAGCTTAGCGACACTCGGATCTTCGAGCTTAGCTGAGCATATATTTAGTAAAGTAGCTTAATTCTCATCTTTCAAAATAATGTACAACCCCATAGGAGTTAGAAACCTCTAAGGAGCTTTTGAGTCAAATTTGCTATATTCCGACCTGGGAGGAATTCTTTCGTGGATTTTCTAACCTGCGTGACTTGCATAACGATAGGAACTCATACTAAGTTGCTTTCAGACATAGTAGGTTGGGAAGCCGCACGAAACGTAGAGTTTCTGCCCTTGAGCAACGTGGCGCTTGAGGGAACGAAACCCAACAAGCTGTTAGAGTTGGGTTTCACGATCGCTCAAACTAACCTACGAGATTCCCCTCAACAAAGTTTAAGTAGGGAAAGGCAAATTGGGATAAATTCTCAAAGAGCGAATATGACGATGACAATCCAGTTACTTCCCTACGAAATTTTAGCAGGGACAGCAATTAGCTATGCTGATATTTCTCTAGTTTTTACCAATCTATCTAAAAAAAATCAGGTGATTGAAATTAGCCAAATAGAAATTGTTCCGGTGAATTCTGAGCAGGTTCTCATGAGTGCAACTCCCCAAGAATTAGAACGTCCCGCTAAAGTATTGCTAAAGCCAGGAGAAAGTAAAGTATTAGAGTATCGCCTCAAATGCAAATCGAAAATTTATCGGCGGGGTGAAAACGCGATCGCTCACATTCACTATCAGCTAAATGGTCGAACCCAAACCGTTGCTCAGTCAGAATCTCAAGCAGTTGCCTTTATGATTCCTTAAAATCACCAGACAATTCTGAAGCACGGTAATCTCTGCATCTAGCGGTGCAAAATCAAGTACCCAGGTAACGGCGCAAGAAAGTCTCTAGGGATTCCATCTTCATTCCAAAAATCGACTCTAAATGCTCAACTTCCTGGGGTGTGCAGAAAAATTCATTATCCAGTAACGTCCGGAGAGTCCCCAAAGCTTTAGACGCTTGAGGATTCAACAATCCCAGCGCCCCACGTACCCCATCAAACACCAATAACGGTGGGTTAATCACGATCGGTTCCTGATTGAAGATGCGACTAAAAATGCGAGGAATATCTTGGCGCTGGAGGATATCTGGACCTCCGACAGGGAAAATTTGATTCCGGGCACCTTCAACGTTGACGGAGTCTATCGCAATCTTCGCTAAGTCATCGGTACTCACAATCGAAGTCCGGCTTTTGGGATCGCCGATAAGCAGATAAATCCCAGTATCCCGAAATCGTTCTGCTAAGGGTAAAAGGTTAGAGGCAAAACCTGAAGGGCGCAGGATGGTGTAATTGAGTCCGCTGGATTGGAGATACTTTTCTACTTCCCGCTTCGCCTTAAAGGATGGTGCGTCTTCGTACCCGCGATCTGCTCCCAGTACCGAAATGAAAACAAAGTGCTGGACTCCAGCTTCTTTTGCCCGGTCAATGAGTTCAATATTCGCTCGGTAGCCTAACGCTTGAGCATCGCTCTCACCGCCGTGAGCAGCGATAATGTACTGAACGCCTTGGCAAGCTTTTTCAATATCTTTATCGCGCTGCAAATCACCAATAAAAATTTCCGCTCCTCGGTGTTCCAGTTCGCTGTAACGGGATGTCAGGCGGACAAATGCTCGCACCGGCATTTCCTTCTCCCGCAGCAGCCGCACAATTCGGCGTCCGAGTCCGCCTGTAGCTCCAGTTACTAAAAACATGATTTTAAGTTCCTAATCAATTTTGGGTATGGGATTGATGCTGGAAAATTTAAAATTCTACAATCACGGGGGTATGGTCGCTGGGTTTGGGCAATTTTCTGGGGGAGCGATCGATGGTGCAGCTGGATGAACGTTCGTAAAGGTCTGGCGTCAAGTAGTGATGGTCAATCCGCCAACCCCAGTTGCGTCGAAACGCTCCAGTTCGATAGTCCCACCAGCTGAAGTGTCCTGTTTCTATTGTGAATTTTCTAAAGGCATCTGCCAAACCCAACTCTAAAATGCTGCTCAAGGCTTGACGCTCTAGATCGGATGCCATAATCCGACCCTTATAACCGAGTGGATCGTGAATATCTCGGTCTTCGGGGGCAATATTGAAATCGCCGCAGATACAGAGGGAACTGGGTTGTTTTTCGAGTATTGCTTGCAGGTACTCGCGGAGGGCTTTCAGCCAAAGCAGCTTGTATTCGTATTTCTCGCTACCGACGGCTGAGCCATTGGGCACATAGAGATTCACGATGCGAATGCCATCGATAACGCCAGTAATGACCCGCTTTTGTTCGTCAAAATCCTCTCTACCCAAAATTGGGGCAAACCCGGTGCTGACATCCTCAAGAGGCGCACGGCTGAGAAGGGCCACCCCGTTATAAGATTTTTGACCGGAAATGTAGAGGTGAAGCCCTAATTCCTCAAAGGGCGATCGCGGAAAATCCTTATCTACGACTTTAGTTTCTTGCAGGCACAGGACATCGACCGGATTATCCTGCAACCACTGCACCACCTGCTCTAAGCGAGAGCGAACTGAATTGACGTTCCAAGTAGCAATTTTCATGGATTATTCACGATTGGTCATTGGTCATTGTTCATTAGTCATCGCTCATTGACAACCGACTGATGACGAATGACCAATGACTCATGATTATTCCCAAATCTTGCAGCTCAAATCGCCAGCCTTTTGCGTGAGGCGGAAGTTTTCGCGGTAATCTACTGGACAATCAATCACCGAGGGAACGTCCTGTTCTAGGGCAGTTTTCAAGGTTGGAATCAGATCCGCAGCGGATTCAACCCGATACCCCTTCAGCCCCATACTTTCTGCCAATTTGACAAAATCGGGATTGCTAAAGTGGACAAACGCAGATTCGCCAAAGTGATTGTGTTGCTTCCACTCAATCAAGCCATAGCCCCCATCATTAAAGATTAAGGTGACAAAAGCAGTGCCGACGCGAAGGGCAGTTTCTAATTCCTGGCAATTCATCATAAAGCCACCATCACCCGTGACGGCGATGACTTTTTTCTGGGGATAAACTAACTTGGCGGCTAAGGCACCTGGAATGGCGATTCCCATTGCAGCAAAGCCATTAGAGATGATGCAGGTATTCGGGCGATCGCAGTGATAGTGACGGGCGATCCACATTTTGTGCGCCCCGACATCTGAAATCACAATATCTTCTGGCCCCATGACTTGCCGCAAGTCATAAATTATTTTCTGCGGCTTAATCGGAAACCCATCATCATTGGCATACTCTTCATAATCCGCCCGGATATCTGCCCGTAATTGCAAGGCATAAGGATCGGGTTTGCCTTGCCGGTCAGCTCGGTTTAAGATTTCCCGTAGCGAGTCGGAAATATCCCCCACTACTTCTACTAGGGGAATATAGCTACTATCAATTTCTGCTGGCGTATCTCCAATGTGGATAATCGGAATTTCTCCGAGGGGATTCCACTTTTTCGGGGAATATTCAATCAAGTCGTAACCGATTGCAATCACTAAATCCGTTTGGTCAAACGCACAACTGATATGGTCTCGCTGTTGCAATCCTACCGACCACAAGGCGAGGGGATGGGTGTAGGGAATGACTCCTTTGCCCATAAAGGTATTCACTACGGGAATATTCAACTTCGTGGCAAATTCGGTCAGTGCAAGGCTAGCGTCTGCACGAATCGCCCCATTTCCCACCATAATCAAAGGATTTTTTGCCTGGGAAATGGCTTCAGATGCCTGTTCAAGGCTATGGAAGGCAGCAAAGGTTTTTTCCCCACAATTCTTGTGTAGGGGCTTGCCAGTGGCTGTCATTTCGGCAATGTTTTCCGGCAAATCGATGTGAACTGCCCCTGGTTTTTCGCTCTGAGCAATTTTAAACGCTTTGCGGATAATTTCCGGTGTGTTGCTGGGACGAACAATTTGAGTATTCCATTTGGTGACTGGCTCAAACATCGCCACCAAATCCAGATATTGGTGGGATTCGATGTGCATCCGGTCTGTGCCGACCTGTCCGGTAATTGCCACTAGTGGCGCACCATCCAGGTTCGCATCGGCAACGCCAGTCATCAGGTTGGTCGCACCTGGCCCTAGGGTGGAGAGGCACACTCCGGCTTTTCCGGTCAGGCGTCCGTAGAGATCCGCCATGAAGGCAGCACCTTGTTCGTGGCGGGTAGTAATAAATTTAATCGAAGAGGTTTTTAGGGCTTCCAATATGTCTAGATTTTCTTCGCCAGGAAGCCCGAAAATGTATTCGACTCCTTCATTTTCCAGACATTTAACTAATAGTTCAGCAGTATTCATTTTTCTTACTCCCCTCTGTATGCTCTTGGCATCTGTAGTGGTTCGTTTCTATGTAGGGGCCAGATGCGCGGATTGCCCCTATTTAGCCCAATACGGGCGCACGGCTGTCCGCCCGTATTGACATCCCCATCCCGCAAGTGGGATGGGATTTAATTCATCGTTGGAATGCACCACCGCTTATTTCACCCACACGGTTTTGATGTTGACAAACTCGTGAATTCCCTCTTTGCTTAACTCGCGTCCGTATCCGGAACGCTTGATACCGCCAAAGGGGAGACGGGGATCGGATTTAACCATGCCGTTAATAAACACGGCACCCGCTTCGAGTTCTTCAATCAAGCGATCGCGTTCTGTCTCTACTTGAGTCCAAGCACTAGCACCCAGTCCAAAGGGCGAGGCATTGGCAAGTGCGATCGCGGCGTTGATATCTGGCACCCGAAATAGCAGCGCCACGGGACCAAAAAATTCCTCCGCTTCGGCTGGGCTACCGGCTGGGATATCTGTCAGAATTGTGGGCAGATAAAAGTTACCCGGACGGTCAGATAATGGCTGTCCACCCGTGAGAACTTTTGCTCCCAGCTTGGCGCTTTCCTGAACTTGCCAATCCAAATCTTTGAGAAGCGATGGGGTTGCCAGTGGCCCTATATCGGTTTCCGGATGCATCGGATCGCCGATTTTGAGTGCCTCAAACTTCTCAATCAGGCCTTTTTCAAATTGGTCTGCGATCGCATCCACGACAATGAACCGTTTCGCAGCAATGCATGATTGACCGTTATTCAGCATTCTGGCACTCACTGCTGTGGCAATGGCTGCATCCAAATCGGCGCTTTCTAGGACAATATACGGGTCGCTTCCCCCCAATTCCAGAACGGTTTTCTTAATTTGTTTCCCGGCGGTAGCGGCGAGGCTCATCCCAGCAGGTTCGCTTCCGGTCAAGGTTGCGGCTTTCACTCGCTCGTCTGTTACAATTGCAGCGACTTTATCTGCTCCCACTAGCAAGGTTTGAAAGACACCTTCTGGGAATCCTGCTTTGTGGAAAATCTCCTCCAGTGCTAATGCACACTGAGGCACGTTAGAGGCGTGCTTGAGTAACCCGACATTTCCCGCCATCAGCGCTGGTGCGGCAAACCGAAACACTTGCCAGAAGGGGAAATTCCAAGGCATGACTGCCAAGATGACGCCTAAAGGCTGGTAGCGCACAAAGCTGTGGCTGGCGTCGGTTTGGGCTGGAACATCCGCGAGGAATTCGGGGGCGCGTTCGGCGTAGAAGCGACAGACGAGGGCGCATTTTTCCACTTCTGCGATCGCTGATTTTAAAGTTTTCCCCATTTCTAGGGTCATGATTTTGCCAAAGCGTTCGCGATCGCTCTCTAAAATCTCAGCAGCGGCATTCAGCCAATCTGCCCTTTTTTGCATGGGTGTCTGCCGATACTGTTTAAAGCTTGATTGCGCTAGTGCTAGCTTCGTTTCAATCTCCGTATCTGTTAGTGCCTCAAACGTTTGAAGCGTTTCCCCAGTTGCTGGGTTAATCGTGGCTATACCCATTGCTTCAACCTCCAATGCCTAATTAGATCGGGGTAGCCCTCAAATCGTGAAGGCTGATTCACCCCATTCATCAACCCGCGCTTTTCTCAAATGCGAACTCCTAGCCGCATCTAAAACGGCATCTACTCTATAGGTCGCATCTGCTTAAAGTTAGTTTCCAGACGCAATTCCTCGCGTCTTATTGCTCCGGTTAATCCCGGGCTAACTCCGGATGATGTGGTACGACTACCAGTCTGCTATCTTGCTACTCCCGAAGATTTCTATTCTAGGTTGCCCTCTAGCCTATGTTTAGTAAGTGCTAAGCATACTTACAAGAATTGTATTTTCTTAACAAATTCTTTAGGTTATTGTAAATTTTATGTACAATAGCAATGTCAATAATAATAAGGCTCCTACTAACTTGGCTCGTCTTTTCCTCTAGCTCGAGCATCGGCTCTCCAACTTAGTAGGTTACACGCGAGCCATTCCATTGCAAGCGCTTCGCCACCGCTTAAGGAGTGCCTCGTCCACTCTTCTGGTGAGGGTGACTGCCAGTCTAGAAATTAGCTGGAAAAAGAGGATGGATGATTTGGAACTTTCCCACCGTACCCGTCAAAATTTTTTGAGCAGTAGCAATCAGTGTCTTACTGCCAAGTTGCCTGTGGTATTGGCAGTCGATGACGATGAAGACAACTTATTATTGCTTGCTTACGTTTTAGAGCCGTTAAATTGCTCAATCATCACAGCAATTGACGGTCATAGTGCTTCTGAAAAGGCACGAACCGAACAGCCAAACCTGATTTTGCTGGATATTATGTTGCCTGACTTAGATGGTCTTCAAATTGTCCGTCAACTCAGGGAAGATCCTGAAACCCGGACAATTCCTGTTATCGCCGTCACGGCGCTGGCAAGGGCGGAAGACAGAGATCGCATTCTCACGGCAGGCTGCAATGACTATATTAGCAAGCCTTACTTGCTGGAGGATCTAGAGGCTGTTGTCCGGCGCAACCTGAGATGGAATCCGTCTCAGGTCGATTCGGTGGAATTCAGTCTGGATTGCGCGTCGTAGGGGTTGCGGCTAAAATCGCAACGGTACTGGTACGACTTGTTTTTAGGGCGGAGTCGATCATCAGATCGATGACTGGGACTTTCACCACTTCCTCAATTAGCTGTTTAAGTTGCAGTTGTAGGACGTGGTTTATATTCTCTCGAACTCTCTGTGCCAGCCTTTGCTGACCGCTTTGTGCCAGAAGTTGTTCGGGTCGAGTAATAGAATCTTCGATAAGAATCGCAATTTTGTCACCCATAAATTGGCAAGTCACCTGACCAGGCTGGTGACTTAGTTGGGCGTGGTAGAAAGCCCGAATTTCCTGTGACAGGGTTCGTTCTAATTCACCACGAGTGGGTTGGATTGTGTCCTGCATAGCGATCGCTCTCAGGAAAGGTAAATTCTTTCACCTTTTTTATTAGACTGTAACAGTGCGAGCAATTTTCCGGACATCTCCTAAAGATAGATATCCACAACATTGGAAAATTTCAATATTTAGTATCTTGACAAGGTTAGTTGTTAAGCGCTAAATCCCTGATGAGGGTAGAGAGTGCCAATCTTACAAAGTAGGGATAGGGTTCAATTCCCCCAAGTATCCGAAACGGTTTTCAATATATTTGTGATGCTTTGCAGCTAACCAAGAAACGCCAAATGTATTCAAAAATTTAGTTTTTCAACGATTCTTAGCACAGAAGTGTGTATATATCTAGTGCTAAAAGTAACAATGAATATTAATGTTTAAGTTGTGCAGTTTTTTAACTAATTTTTTATAGAATCAGGGGACAAGCAACATCACCACTAGCTTGCTGTGTTCTCTTGCCAAGATGAACTTAAAAGATCAACCTAGTGGGGAAGCTACGAGCCAATCGATTCCAAGCGCCAAAAAATGCCGCCTGGGGAATGCCTCGTAATACCGTTTCACTTTTCCCGCAGCCGATCCCTAAACCCTTGTAAAACAAGGGGCAAACAGGGAATCATTCGTGTACCGTCAATCAAGTGAATGGGTATAACTTGGGCAACCCCTCGGTTGTCCACTTCTGGAGAGGATAGCTTCGTATTTTGATGAGTTCCCCCGAACAACGCTTAAATCTGCACTCTTTCTCAAAACCTGCCTCCCAGGCAAATATCGAATCGCCTCTCATTTTGGTTGTAGAAGACAATGAAGACAACTTGCTACTCATGAGCGAAGTGCTGCTCGCTCTTGACTGCTCATTTATTACGACAAAGGAGGGTCGGGCAGCTTTATTTATGGCGCAACATTATCAGCCAAAGCTGATTTTGTTGGATATTCTTCTACCTGACATCCACGGCGTAGAAGTTGTGCGTTCTCTGAAACAGAACCCCGAAACGATGAAGATCCCCATTGTTGCTGTGACGGCTTTGGCAAGAGCAGAAGATCGGGAACGTCTTCTGTTTGCAGGCTGCAATGACTACATTAGCAAGCCTTATGTCATTGATGAGTTAGAAGCTCTCATCGATCGCTATCTCAATTAATTTAAATAAATAAATCTAGATTTATAGATTGAGTCATCAATTGATAAATGGTTGTTTGTTAGTTGTTATAGAGAGACGGGATGCCGCGATCGCATAAGGGTCAGATACACCCTAAAAACTGAAAAAGGCTGCTGAGTGCAAACCATCAATATGAATCTATGCTGAGCTAGATACTTAGCAGAGAAGGGGGATTAATTACGAACTTTAGGGGCGTTTGCTAATACAGCAATCGTACCAGTACGACCTGTATCTACTTTGGCATCACTGAGCAGGTCAATCACGGATACGCCAACTACTTCCTCAATTAGCGCTTTCAGTTTTGGCTCAAGTGCTTTTTCTAAATCTGTCCTTACTTGCTCAGCCAGCTCTTCTTGACCACTATTTGCTAAAAGTTGTTCTGGTGCCGTGATGGCATTTTCTAGAATAATCGCAATTTTTTCATCAAAAATTTGACAGGTAATTTGACTAGGTTGATGCCCCAGTTGATCCCGGTATAAAGCTTGGATGCGTTGCGATAGAGTTCTTTCTAGTTGTCCGCGCGTCGGAGAGGAAGTATCCATACTTTAAAGATTTTAAAAAAATTCTATCATCAGATAGATGATAAATCTATCTGGTTGCCATGTCAAAATCTTTAAAAAAAGACTCTCTAAAAGAGAGTTAAATGAAGACAGACTGTTACTAAAATCACTCGGCTGTTTGGGGATAGATGAGAATTTTGTAAGTTTCGGGGGTGGGAGCGATCGCTTGTTCCACAGCAGCAGCTAAATTTTGCAAAGGATAGCGATCGCTAATTAATGCTTCCACATCAATTCGCTGGTTGAATACAATATCTGCTGCCAAATTTTGTATCCGGTAAGAAGAACTATAGCTACCCATTAAATCAATTTCTCGGCGGTAGAGAATATTTGGATTAATCGGGATTTCTACTTCATCAGGAAACTCCGCAAAAAACAAAATTTTACCGCCCCGACGGGTACAATCGAGGGCTTGGAAAAACGCTTTGTCACTGGGAACTGCAAGTAAAGTCGTATCCACTCCCAATCCACCAGTCAGCGCTTTAATTTTAGTGGATAAATCCGGGTCGCGGGGATCGAATGCAGCTTCTGCCCCCACGCTCAAAGCTTTCTCAATCCGAGAAGGAATTAAGTCAGTCGCGATCGCTCTGGCTCCGAAATACTTCACCAGCATGATAAACATTAGCCCAATTGGGCCAGCACCTGTAATCAAAACGGTTTGACCAGGAGCAACCTGGGCTTTTTTAACTGCTTTTAGACAGCAATTTGTCGGCTCCACAAAACTCGCTTGCTCAAAGCTGACATTGTCAGGAATGGGAATTAATCCGCCACTGCGGACAATGTGACCGGGCACTTTCACATAATCTGCAAAACCGCCGCCGCTAGGAGTAAATCCAGCCGTGGTCGTGACGTTTTTGTAAACATCGCACATCGAGAAGTTGTCGTTGAGGCAATAGTCGCAGCGCATACAAGGAATATGGTGCATAACCACAACTCGCTGCCCAATCTGCCAGCCAGTCACTTCACTTCCTACAGAAGTAATTACTCCAGCAGTTTCATGACCAAAAATGCGCGGTGGCTGGTAGAGAGGATAGCGAATTTTCTTGATGTCAGACTGACACAATCCCACAACCTTTACTTGTACCAGCACTTCATCGGGTGCAATTTCCGGCGTCGGCACTTCTTCGTAACTGAGCTGATTGACGCCTCTGAATACTTGTGCTTTCATGCTTTTCCTTAAACGATGGACTTTATACTTTCGATAGCCGATTGTTTATAGCTAATTGTCTATTGTTCGCGATCGATTGTCTATTCTGAAACGGAATTGCTGATGAATGAATTAATAGAAGTAGATGTCTTGGTTGTGGGAGGCGGAACGGGAGGAACCGCAGCTGCGATACAAGCTGCCCGTCGCGGTGCCAAGACAATGCTGGTGAGTGAATTTACCTGGCTGGGGGGAATGCTCACCTCAGCGGGGGTTGCTGCCCCAGATGGTAATGAACTTGCTGCCTTTCAGACGGGGCTTTGGGGTGAGTTTTTAGGGGAATTGCGTTCTCGGCAGATGGGGGGCTTAAACAATAGTTGGGTGAGTCTGTTTAGTTACGATCCCCGGATTGGTGCCCAAATATTTGCCGATTGGGTACGAGAATTGCCAAATCTAGACTGGGTTGCGGGGCAAGTGCCCTTAGAGGTTTTGCGAACAGGCGATCGCATCCTTGGGGTTCGATTTGCCGATTTCACCGTTCAATCCAAAATCACCCTAGATGGCACCGAACTGGGAGACTTGTTGCCTCTAGCATCTGTGCCCTACCGCTGGGGATGGGAATTGCAATCGGAGTTTGGAGAACCCAGTGCGCCTGTTTCTTACAATGAATTGACTCAGCGATACCCAGTGCAGGCTCCCACTTGGGTGGCAATTATGCAAGATTTTGGTGAGGAAGCAAGTGCGCCGGAAATTCCCCCTCCTCCTTCATCTTTTATCCTTCCTCCTTCATCCTTCCAAGGTAGCTGGGATCGCTACGGTTGGGAGAAGTTTCTCAATTATGGGCGTTTACCGGGGAATCTTTTCATGATCAATTGGCCCCTATGCGGCAATGACTATGGGGAAGGAGTGGGGCGTCTGATAGAGTCGGAGGCGGCGTGGCATCAATTTCTTCAAGAGAGTCTGTGGCACACTCAAAGCTTTGTCCGCTTTATTCAATCTAAGCTGGGGCGGCGTTACGGCTTAGCGACTCAAATCTTTCCCTCACGCTTGACTCCCAAACTCAATCAAAACTCAATCAAAACTCAAAACTCTCTCGGTGGCGGTGGTTATGCGCTACACCCTTACTATCGGGAAAGTAGACGCCTTGTGGGACTCGCGACCGTGCGAGAGCAGGATATCTTGCCAGTGGCGGGGGGAAAGGTTGCACCCCTACCTGTGGATGCGACTGGGGAGGTGAATGCGATCGCCCTCGGCAACTACCCCAACGACCACCATTACCCTAACTACAACTTTCTTGTTAAACCAAAATCAATTCGCTGGGGTGGACGCTGGACTGGCACTCCTTTCACCCTTCCCTACACTTGTCTAATTCCAGAGTCTGTGGATGGACTGCTGGTTTGCGAAAAAAATATCTCCGTCTCCCATATTGCCAACGGTTCCACCCGGTTACAGCCCATCGTCATGAATATTGGTCAGGCGGCGGGAATGGCGGCGGCGCTTTGCGTGCAGCGAAGTTGTCAACCCAGAGATTTACCTGTCCGAGTCCTGCAAGAAGCATTGTTACAAGATGAGCGATCGCCAGCAGCAATTTTCCCGCTGTTCAATTTACCGCGCGATCGCACCGACTGGCTGCACAAGCAACGGGATTACTTGGATCGCCCTGACACCTATCCCTCCAATGGCAACTGCCCTTACCTCGAACCCCAGACGCCACAGAATTCAAAATATATAGGCAATCCCTCACCCTTTACAAAACAGAGAGATGGGGAAGAGGTTGGGGGAAGCCTTGAAGAATCCGCTTCAAACTCAGCACTCTTCTGTGGTGTATTCAAGCGCCATGCCGAGCAAGATTACACCTTTACTTTAAAGGAGCCAGCTGCTGGGGAAGAGCAAACCTGGATAGCGATCGCCTTGCGCCCAGAAGTAGACCGAGAACTCCAAACCTGCCTCGATCGGCAGATGCTCTGTGTGCGGGGATATCTCAATCAATCGGGCAAATGGTTGATTGTGGAAAAAATTATCGCTCCTGGGTGCGATCGCACCCATTTTTGAGCCTTAGGCATCGTACCTCTAACCTCAAAAAAAAGCAGAACTCGATCGGAACCAACTAAGCTCTAACCGAAATTTTTCCTGGTTAACGATCAAGAACTCCGTATCAGGGACTATAACCCTGACACGGACATCTGCTATGCGCCCTTACACCTCTATCATGTTGTTGAGCTTACTATCAATCTCTTCAGGTAATTTCTTAGGGATCGAGTCCGCCTCTGCCAAGCAACTGCCATCCACGTCTTCCGAGCTAGCCGTATCCATGAAACCTAGAAATGAACCGTCTCCGGATAAAGGAACCGGACGCCGAGATGCGTTTTCGCCCGAATATATCTCTATCGTCTAGAATTATCCTCTATTTAGCCAAATCTGAACAAGTCATCGATCCGCTTTTCACCTTGCGACTGAGGTCGATGAAAGCTCATTTGAAGGCAGCAAACTAAGCTCTAGCGGGTTTGTGCCGGTGTACTTGGGGCACTATTTTTCTAATTTTTCCGGTCACGGAGAATTTATTCCCTGACAAAAGCTATATATTAGGCCGTCCTTTTCTATAATTAGAGATTATTTACGTTCATGCTATCGGGGTGCCTAGAGTTCAATAGTTTCAGCGAGTGAATTGAACTCACTGCGAATGTGGAAACATAAGCTTTTCACCATTTTCACCAAGGAACCAGTGTTTTGTCCCCTTGCGATGCGATCACCCCTGATATGAGCAACGACCTGGATCTGATCAAAAGCCTTAGCCCCGGTGCAATGGATCAGATCATGTTTTATCTGGCCTTTAGTGCGATGAGAACCGGCGGGCACCGACACGGAGCCTTCCTGGATGCTGCTGCCACGGCAGCAAAGTGTGCGATTTACATGACTTATTTGGAGCAGGGTCAAAATATCCGGATGACGGGGCACCTGCACCACATTGAGCCGAAGCGAGTCAAAGTCATCGTCGAGGAAGTTCGGCAAGCGCTGACCGAAGGGAAACTGCTGAAGATGCTGGGTTCCCAAGAACCTCGGTATTTAATTCAGTTTCCCTATGTTTGGATGGAGCAGTTTCCGTGGCAACCGGGGCGATCGCGCATCTATAGCACCAACCTGACCGCTGACGAAAAGCGATACCTTGAGGAAAAACTGCCAAATAATCTGCCGGATGCCCAGCTAATCAACGCTTTTCAGTTTCTAGAATTAATTGAATTTCTCCACAGTCGTTCCCAGGAAGACTTGCCAGAAGAACGCCGCATTCCTTTAAGCGAAGCATTCGCCGAACACATCAAGCGGCGCTTAATCTATTCCGGTACGGTAACGCGAATTGATTCTCCTTGGGGATTGCCCTTCTACGCCCTCACCCGTGCTTCCTACTCACCCGCTGAGGACGAAGAACGCACTTATATCATGATTGAGGATACTGCCCGGTACTTCCGACTGATGAAAGATTGGGCAGACCGACAGCTAAATGTGATGCGAATACTAGAGGAACTCGATATTCCACCGGATCGCATTGAGGCAGCCATGCAAGAACTGGATATGGTCATCCGGGATTGGGCAGATAAATATCACCGCGCCGACGGTCAGCCAGTGCTTCTACAAATGGTTTTTGGCCCAAAAGAAGAATAAAACACTTAACTCACATTTTCGTTGAGCAGGGTGGGCAATGCCCACCCTGCTTCAGTTAGAAGCTACATCGGTAAAACTTTTGCCTGAAATCGGGGAAAAATTAACTTAGCCTTGTGTAGGCATTGCCCCAATAGTTTGATGCTGAATGCGGGGTTCTACAAACAAATTTGAAATGAGTATCGCTGCTCAGTTGACCCACATTGGTATAAAGTTTTTCCTCCTCATGCAAAAACACAATCGGGATCATTCGCACACTGCATAGCCAAACAGTTTAGTGTAACAATTTTTACAAACTTACTTTGAAATTTTTTATACGACTAATTAAGAAGATTGTAAAAATAGGCGTTATAAAACTGCATGACCGGCAAAAAGAATCTTATTGTTATTGGCAACGGTATGGTAGGACACAAGTTTCTAGAACTGATAATCGCCAAGGGAGCGGCGCAGGAATGGAACTTGATCGCATTTTGCGAAGAGCCGCGTGTTGCTTACGATCGGGTTAATTTGAGTAGCTTCTTTTCGGGCAAAACTGCGGCAGATTTATCATTAGTTCAACCAGGTTTGTACCAAGAAAATGGAGTTGAGATTCATATCGGTGATAAGGCAGTTGCGATTAACCGGGAAGAAAAAACAGTTACATCAGCGAATGGTATAACAATCGCCTATGACAAAATTGTTCTAGCAACAGGCTCCTATCCTTTTGTACCGCCAATTAAAGGGAATGATGCGAAAGGTAATTTTGTCTACCGGACAATAGATAACCTTGAGGCAATGTCATCCTATGCGAAAAATTGCCAAACTGGTGTCGTCGTTGGGGGTGGATTATTAGGTTTGGAATGTGCGAACGCTCTCAAAAATATGGGTTTAAAAACCCATGTTGTTGAGTTCGCACCCAGATTAATGCCACTACAAATTGATGATGTCGGTGGCAGCATCCTTCGCAACAAGATAGAAGAACTTGGGGTTTCAATTCATACCAGTAAATCTACAACGGAAATTGTCAGCATTGATGGCAAGGTTACTAAAATGACCTTTGCTGATGGTGAAGAGTTAGAGACAGATATGATTGTCTTTTCTGCGGGAATCCGCCCTCGCGATGAAATCGCGAGAGGATGTGGATTAGCAGTAGGCGATCGCGGCGGGATCGTTATCAACGATTCTTGCCAAACTTCAGATCCAAATATTTATGCCATTGGAGAATGCGCCCTCTATCAAAATCGTATCTACGGCTTAGTCGCTCCTGGCTATACAATGGCAAGCGTAGCGGCAGATATCCTGAGCAAAACAGGGACGAGCAGCTTTACTGGCGCGGATATGTCCACCAAGCTCAAACTGTTGGGAGTGGATGTTGCCAGTTTCGGGGATGCCTTTGCCAAATCTCCCGGCGCTAAAGAAATTGCCGTTACTGATACCATCCAGGGTGTTTACAAAAAACTGGTTTTAAATGAAGATGGTAGCCATCTTTTAGGTGGAATTCTGGTAGGAGATGCAGCAGCTTACGGTACGCTGCTGCAATTTGTGCAGAATGCGATCGCGCTCCCGCCTCATCCAGAAGATTTGCTGATGCCACCCCGCGAAGGCAAGTCTGTTACAGTCGGTATGGGTGTGGAGAGTTTACCAGATACTGCCCAAATTTGCTCTTGCAATAATGTTAGCAAAGAGCAAATTTGTAGTGCCATCCAAGAAGGGCAACTCACTGATATTGCCAGTGTAAAGAAATGCACTCAAGCCGGCACAGGTTGCGGCGGTTGCGTACCACTGGTAACAGATATTCTCAAAGCTGAGATGAAGAAAGCAGGGATAGAAGTAAAAAATCATCTCTGCGAACACTTCGCCTATTCCCGTCAGGAACTTTATCACTTGGTGCGTTCTCAAAAAATCCTGACTTTTGAAGATTTAATTCAAAAACATGGAAAAGGGAAGGGGTGTGAAATTTGTAAGCCTGCTGTAGCTTCTATTCTCGCTTCAACGTGGAACGAGTATATTTTAGAAATGCCGCATGTGGGGTTGCAGGATACCAATGATTATTACCTGGCAAACATTCAGAAGGATGGAACTTATTCAGTAATCCCCAGAGTTCCCGGTGGTGAACTAACACCAGATCAGCTGATTGTGTTGGGAGAAGTTGCTAAAGATTTTGGTCTTTATACCAAAATTACAGGTGGACAACGGATCGATTTATTAGGTGCGCGGGTAGATCAATTACCCCAAATTTGGCAGCGACTGATAGATGCTGGATTTGAATCGGGACACGCTTATGGGAAGGCACTCCGCACGGTCAAATCTTGTGTAGGTAGCACCTGGTGCCGCTTTGGGGTGCAGGATTCAACCAGTTTGGCGATTGAAATCGAACTGCGATATCGAGGCTTGCGAGCGCCCCACAAATTAAAATCAGCAGTATCCGGTTGTACCCGCGAGTGTGCTGAAGCTCAAAGCAAGGATTTTGGGATCATTGCTACCGAAAATGGCTGGAATTTGTATGTATGTGGCAATGGTGGAATGAAGCCACAACACGCAGTTTTGTTAGCAACAGATATTGACAAGGAAACGCTGATTAAATATTTGGATCGGTTCTTGATGTTCTATATTCGCACCGCGAATCGACTAGAACGCACTGCAACTTGGTTCAATAAGCTGGAAGGAGGCATCGAGTACCTGAAGCAGGTAGTTATTGAAGATTCTCTGGGCATTTGTGCTGAATTAGAATCAGAAATGCAGCATCTTGTCAATACCTATCAGTGTGAGTGGAAAGCCACAATTGAAGATCCAGAAAAAGTGAAGCGATTCCGTCACTTTGTCAATTCTGACCAACCCGATCCTGGTTTAGTTCATGTAGAGGAACGGGGGCAAAAACGTCCAGCTTATGACCACGAGAAGGTTTTAGTTGGTATTTCCGAATAAGCTGACTGTTGCTCTGGTGCATTACCTACAGTTTAAAAAAACTGATGTTATTTCAAGTAGGAAAAACATACACACGCTATCAAATTCATTCTGCATTGGGTGGAGAACTCCAAACTTATCTTCCTCAGCGTGCTGGAAAGATTGTGTGTGGATGTTTTAAGCCTACCCTGGACTCAAAAGCTCCTGATGAAGTTTTGGTAGAAGATTCACCAAAAGTAAAACAGAAAGCTGAGATACTCTGCCAACAAGGAGGTGCTATTCCAGTGTTCCTCAAGCTACATCGAGCTAGGTGGAAGTATATAGGAATGTTTCGTGTCAAGAAACATTCCGTTGACCTAGAAGAAATTAGGCGTAAGCAGCAGGAATCAGGCAGAAATAACATTGCAGCCGTGCTGTATTTGGAACCTGTGTTAAGCGAACTATGCAGTACGGTTCAAATAACCAAAGAGCGAGTTTTTGAGTTAGTTTGACTTGCTGCAATGTGTTGAATTTTTCAAGCTAGGCTACACCAATCCGTTAATCAATAGGAAAAGAAAATGGTTCAAGCATTACCGATTCGTCAGACAATTTCTACATGGGTTGATATTTGTCCGCTGTCAGCGATCGCGCCCAACACTGGAGTTTGCGCTTTAGTTGAAGATCAACAGGTGGCAATTTTCCGTGTGGGACAAGAAACTGATGTATTTGCGCTAGGCAATTACGATCCCTTTAGTAAAGCCTTTGTCCTATCGCGGGGAATTTTAGGCGATCGCAATGGCATTCCCAAAGTTGCATCCCCTATCTACAAGCAAAATTTTAACTTGCTCACCGGAGAATGCTTAGACGATGAAACCGTAAGCGTTCCTACTTTTCCTGTAAGAGTGGTGGAAGATAAAGTGCAGGTAGCTATTAGCGAATAACTACTGCTACATTTCATCAAAGAACCCGGTTTCAGAAGAGAAACCGGGTTCTTTAATAGGGATACTACTATATATACAGCTAATGAAAAGGAGTTCTCCTATGCAGCCTACGGTAACTAATGGAGTGCGTTGGGCTACTACAGATATCAACCTCTTACCTGAAAACGAAGGCACGCGCTATGAGATTATTGATGGAGAGTTGTTTATGACCAGAGCGCCCCACTGGAAGCATCAACGCACCTGCTTCAACATCTGTTGAGAAGTCGATGCTTGGTCTGTTTTTAGTGGTTTAGGGCAAGCCAGCATCACTCCGGGTGTGCTATTCAGCGAATCAGATAACGTCATACCAGATGTAGTGTGGGCTAGTAACGGAAGATTAGCTGTATTGCTAGACGAGGCGGGACATCTAACAGGCGCACCAGAATTAGTGGTGGAAGTGTTATCACCTGGTATAGAGAATGAACGCCAAGATAGAGAACCTAAACTCAAACTTTACGCATCACGGGGAGTCCAAGAGTATTGGATTGCTGATTGGCGCTTGCAACAAGTTGAAATCTACCACCGCGAAAATGCGACGCTAAAATTGATAGCAACGCTACTAAATAATGATGAGTTAAGTTCACCTCTATTGCCAGATTTTACCTGCACTGTGGCTCGGTTTTTTGTGTAGGAAAGTGGTAGGGAAAAAGGCGATCTCCACTAGCTGTGCTTACTTTTAGAAGCTGTTTTAAAAGTCTAATAAGTTGTTATTTTGCATCCTGAGTGGAGTGAAGCGCAACGCTCAAGGCGCGATCGCTTCCCTCATTCAGTGTCCCCACCCACCCCTAAAAAAATACATCTAGCCAGAGCAAAATTACTGGCTGACAACGGGGTCAAGATGCGATCGCACCCCATCTCACTCCATCAGCAAAGTGCGATCGCACTCAACTCGGACTAAGTCTTCAGACTGATGTAGAGCTGCAATAAAATTTCAACACTTATGGCATAACTAACAGAAAAAATCTGTAGTTATGAAATCTTATTTGTGCCTTATAACCGGAGGAAAAACAATGTTTTCAAATCAACCGAAGCACGTTGATGCCGTAGGCGCTGACAACACTGGCAGTGGGTTTCTCACCCCTGATGCTGGCCCCGATACCGCACGCGCCGATTATTCTGAGGAATCGGATCTAAATGACGCAACTCATGATTATGACAACGTTGATGAACTTGTTCCCGATACCTCTGTTGAGGAGTCTAGGGGTAACGTTGTCGATCGTCAAATGAGAATTATTGGACGCACTTCAGGATGACATCGCAAGTGTCATTCAAAAAATCAAAATCGGGATGACAGGATTTGAACCTGCGACCCCCTCGTCCCGAACGAGGTGCGCTACCAAGCTGCGCTACATCCCGTTGTCATAAGTGACAAACTAGATCCACAATATCACGCCAAATCCCAAATCACCAACCCACTCCACCAGAAATTAATTCACTGAGTCCGTTGCTTGCTACGATAAACTCTGTATGACTGAAAGTGGAAAAAGCGGGTTGTGGCTGTTAAACCAGATTGGTTGCGCGTCAAAGCGCCTCAGGGGGAGCGGGTCGGTAGTGTTAAAGAAATTCTGCGGGATTTGGGGCTGAATACTGTTTGTGAGGAAGCCTCTTGCCCCAACATTGGCGAGTGTTTCCAAGCCGGTACAGCGACATTTTTAATTATGGGGCCAGCCTGCACGCGGGCTTGTCCCTATTGCGATATCGACTTTGAGAAGAAGCCCAAAGCGCTTGATCCCACGGAACCAGAAAACTTGGCGGAGGCAGTTAGACGGCTCCGACTGAATCATGTCGTAATTACCTCAGTGAACCGGGATGATTTGCCGGATGGCGGTGCGTCTCAGTTTGTGCGCTGCATTCAAGCGGTTCGCGCCATCTCACCGAAGACGACAATTGAGGTATTGATTCCTGACTTGTGCGGCAACTGGAAGGCACTCGAAACGATCCTCCAGGCAGCTCCAGAAGTGCTAAACCACAATACAGAAACGGTTCCCAGTCTTTACCGGCGGGTGCGTCCTCAAGGAAATTATCAGCGATCGCTCGAACTACTACATCGAACCCGCGAGTTAGCCCCTTGGGTCTACACAAAATCTGGTTTGATGGTAGGGCTGGGAGAAACTGACGCCGAAATCCGGCAGGTAATGCAAGATTTACGAGATGTCGATTGCGATATTTTGACGATTGGGCAATATCTCCAACCCTCCCAAAAACATTTGAAAGTCGATAGCTTTGTCACACCTGCTCAGTTTGATGCTTGGAGACAGTTTGGCGAGTCGCTGGGTTTCCTGCAAATCGTCTCCTCTCCCCTGACTCGGAGTTCTTATCATGCCGAACAGGTGCGGGAATTGATGGAACGCTATCCTCGATTCAAGAGTTATGAGTGACCAGAATTCCTCTAACTCAATCAAAATCATTCCCTTGAGGGAAGCGAAAGGTCAAAACTCAAAACTCACGATAGCGATTCTTGGATCGGGCGCTTGGGGTACGACCCTTGCCTCTCTCGCATCTCAGAACGGTCATCACGTCCGTGTGTGGTCGCGTCAGTCTTCCCTATGCTTAGAGGCGGTTCTAGAGAATGCTGAAATTGTTTTATCCGCCATCTCGATGAAAGGTGTCGGCGAGGTTGCGGCGAATGTAAAAAAAGCTGTCTCTTCTAAGCCAATTTTCGTTACTGCTACCAAAGGATTAGATCCCGTTACCACCTGCACCCCTTCGCAGATTTGGCAGGCGGCATTTCCGACTCGCCCAGTGGTCGTTCTATCGGGGCCAAATCTTGCTAAAGAAATTCAACAAGGATTGCCAGCTGCTACGGTGGTAGCCAGCCGGGATGCTGCCGCTGCCTCGTCGGTGCAAGCGGTGTTTTCGTCCCCCAGTTTTCGGGTTTATACCAATGCTGATCCTTTGGGAGTGGAACTCGGTGGAACGCTAAAAAACGTGATGGCGATCGCTGCCGGTACTTGTGATGGGTTGCAATTGGGAACGAATGCCAAAGCCGCTTTGTTAACCCGTGGTCTTACTGAAATCATCCGCATCGGCAACTGCTGGGGGGCACAACCTGAAACGTTTTATGGATTGTCAGGACTTGGTGACTTACTCGCCACCTGCAACAGCAGTCTCAGTCGCAATTATCAGGTTGGTTACAGGTTGGCTCAAGGTAAGACACTCTCCGAAGTTTTAACCGAGCTGGAAGGAACCGCTGAAGGGGTCAACACCGCTTCCGTGCTGATTCAACGAGCGGATCGAGAAGAAATTTCAGTTCCGATTTCTTACCAAGTCTATCGCTTGCTCAAAGGGGAAGTTACCCCACTCGCAGCAGTTGAAGCACTCATGCTAAGAGACAGCAAACCTGAGTATAGCTAGGTTTTAGCCCTTAAAACCATCTATAGGGAACTCTTTGAGCCAATATTCTTTCTTAACCCTAGGGATTTTTCAGGAAATCCTTCAATTGGTGATGTAGATTAACTTGGCCTTTGACCCAAATCACTACTCTAAGATTGAGCGCTGCCTATACTACCCAAAGATAGAAATCTGAATCCTACTAGAGACAGGTTTTTCTGAATGTCACGTCGTCCCTACCTGCATAACCATCGATATCGATGAATTCAGTAAGTGTCATGCAGCTAAATGTAACAGAAAGTAACAGAAAGGTAAGCATTAGCTGTTTCGTCCTGGAGGGTGGGAATTCTAGCAATAAGTAGTGAAGTGATTAATTGAAAGACTATTCCGGACGCAATTGAGAGATCCCTATGCCAGCCACTCCTTTTTATGCAGAGACAGATACAGAATTTGACTCCGAGTTGCCAGATTACAACTTTGGGTCTGCCGTGTTGAACGACGATGCTCGACCCCCGGTGGATGATCTCGATAGCCCTGAGATGGAAGGTCTAGATGCAGAGTACGGGCGACTCGGCGAGGCATCTCTACGGGCAACTGCCAGCCGTCGTACTACCGATCTGGTTCGGTTATATCTTCAGGAAATTGGCCGGGTTCGGTTACTAGGGCGAGATGAGGAAGTCTCGGAAGCTCAAAAAGTCCAGCGTCATATGCGGTTGCTGGAGCTGAGAAATGATACTGCCAACCAGGCAGATCCAGTGATTCAGCCGTATGTGCATCTGATTGAAGTACACGATCGTCTAGCATCTCAGTTGGGGCACCGTCCTTCTTTGGAACGGTGGGCGACGGAAGCGGGTATTGAGCTGAGCAACCTGAAGCCTACATTAGCTGCTGGGAAGCGTCGCTGGGCAGAAGTAGCAGGTCTGGCAGTTGAAGAGCTAGAGCGGATTCAGGCCACTGGCATTCGCGCCAAAGAACACATGATCAAGGCCAACCTGCGTCTAGTGGTTTCTGTGGCGAAGAAGTATCAAAATCGCGGACTGGAATTGTTGGATTTAGTCCAGGAAGGAACCCTTGGGCTAGAACGGGCGGTTGAGAAGTTCGATCCGACCAAAGGTTATCGGTTTAGCACCTATGCTTACTGGTGGATTCGCCAAGGAATTACCAGAGCGATCGCAACTCAAAGTCGTACTATCCGCCTGCCGGTTCACATCACCGAAAAGCTCAACAAAATTAAGAAAGCTCAGCGCAAAATTTCTCAAGAAAAAGGTCGCACGGCAAGTATTGAGGATATCGGCGTTGAGTTAGAAATGACACCGGAGCAGGTACGGGAAGTTTTACTCCGGGTGCCTCGCTCTGTCTCTTTAGAAATTAAAGTAGGAAAAGAGAAAGACACGGAACTAGGAGACTTGCTGGAAACAGACAGCATATCTCCCGAAGAAGTGTTAATGCGAGAAGCTTTACACCGAGATTTGCAGCAGCTGCTTGCCGATCTCACCAGCCGCGAGCGAGATGTGATTCGGATGCGGTTTGGCTTAGGAGATGGTCATCCTTACTCCTTGGCAGAAATTGGTCGCGCTCTGGATTTATCTAGAGAACGAGTTCGTCAAATTGAAGCCAAAGCTTTACAAAAGTTGCGGCAACCCAAGCGCCGCAACCGTGTACGCGACTATCTGGAGTCCTTGGGCTAAGAAATAGTAATTTCATTTTCACAACTGCCCAATACTAATTTCTCAAAACCCCCCTTTTTAAGGAGGGTTTTGTGATTTCAAATATAGAAAGTCAGGGAGCGGCAAGCAGTGGTAAAAAGCGGTAAATACTGCACCCAGCAGGGACAAGGCATAAAACTAGATCCTACAACTAACAACTGACACGCACAGCAGCGGTCAAAAGGAAAAAAGAAAAAAGTAAAAGATATAATTCTTTACTTATCTTGTTTCCTTTTTCCTATTGCTTTCCCTATCTCTTAGCCTTGTTTCTTATTAGACATTATTCTCAATAAGCTTCGATTGTTGCAAATATTCTAGGAATTCGCTATTCTTCTCAATAGGGCTACTTTCTTGAGAAGGTCAACATGTCTTTCTACACAGCAACCTCACTCAAGGCTGAACTGAACGAGCGGGGCTGGCGTTTAACTCCCCAACGGGAAACCATCCTGAATGTCTTTCAACATCTTCCCAGAGGTCAGCATCTTAGTGCTGAAGACCTCCACGAGTTGTTGCACAGTGAAGGTGAGGACATAAGCTTATCCACCATTTACCGAACCTTAAAGTTGATGGCTCGGCTGGGCATTTTGCGCGAACTTGAACTGGCAGAAGGACATAAGCATTACGAACTCAATCAACCTTATCCTCATCACCATCACCATTTGATCTGTGTTCGGTGTAACAAGACGATTGAATTCAAAAATGACTCGATTTTAAAAACCGGCACCAGAACAGCCAGAAAAGAAGGGTACCACCTGCTTGACTGTCAGATGACGATTCACGCTATCTGTCCAACTTGCCAGCGGGCGTTACTACCCATTTAAAAAGCGATCGAGTAGGGTTAGGGCGGGATGCACCACTTCTACCATAGCGATTAGCTAGTAGTATAGCTAATCGCTAATTGCTATGTTTGTTTAAAAACGTCCCTTGACGATGTCATCAGCGCTGAGACCATAAGCACGTTGGGCAGCTTCAACTGCTGCTTTGGTTTGCGCCTCGAAAACCCCATTTAAGGGTCCGCGATAAAAGCCGTTTTCTTTCAGACGCTTTTGTAAAGACAATACATTAAAGCGATCGCTTGTATTTTCCAGAGCCAATATAGTATCGGGTCTAGCGATTCCATCAGCTGTTAAACCTTGCGATTTCTGAAACTGAATCACGGCGTCTTTGGTGTCTTGATCGAAGTAGCCAGTCATGGCACCTTGAAAAATTCCCATCTGCCGCAACCGTCGCTGGAGTTCTACCACCTCCCGGTTGTTACTGCCTAACTGTAGGAGCTGTCCGCTAGAAGCTGTATTAAAGCGATCGCTTGTATTTTTCAGAGCCAATATAGTATTGGGTCTAGCGATTCCATCAGCTGTTAAACCTTGCGATTTCTGAAACTGAATTACGGCATCTTTGGTGTCTTGATCAAAGTAGCCAGTCATGGCCCCTTGCAAAATTCCCAGTTTCCGCAACCGTCGCTGGAGTTCTACCACCTCCCGGTTGTTACTGCCTAATTGTAGGATCTGCCCACTAGAAGCGATATTTTTAGGCTGAGTCCGATCCTCTCCGCCTCCCACACCTATCAAAGCTGCCTGGGTATCCGAACCGACAATGCCATCTACTGGCATTCCCGCCGCTTGCTGAAATCGGTTAACGGCTGCTTTTGTGATCGGGCCATAATAGCCAGTGATATTTGCTTGAAAATAGCCCTGTTTTTGCAACCGTTGCTGGAGGGCTACTACCTCCGGACCGCTGTCTCCTTCCTGTAGGACTCCACTCCTCGGACGTTGGCTGACCTGAGAAGCCTTGCTGACCGGCTGAGGACGTTGCCTGACAGACTGGAAACGTGGGCGGCTGACCTGTCTGACCTGCCGAGATTGGCTGGCCTGCGCCTGGATTGGCTTGCCTCGCTTCTTCTGTAAGGCGGCTTCGGTTCGCGGTCCCACAATGCCATCCGGTTCCAGCCCGTTAGCTTTCTGGAATTGGATCACAGCTTCCGTTGTAATCGGGCCAAAATTGCCTGTGATACCTGCTTTGAAATAGCCTAGCTGCTGTAAGCGCTGCTGGAGAGTGGCTACCTCCGCGCCAGTGTTTCCTGGCTCAAGTATTGCTAAAGCTTGAGACATTCCTAAAAGGCTTAGTGAGACAAAAAGCGATAGCAGAGACAAAGTCGCTCTACTAGACAGCTTTTGGCGGTTCAGTCCTTCAAAAATTTTTTGGCTATTCCAGACTATAGGAAACTCGCTGTTCGTAGATGCTTCGTAGGCTAGGGCAAGATGCAGGTAGGCAAGGGTTTCCATAATTTTACTGGCAAACTCTTGATAGACAGTTTAAGAAGGTCAATTTCATCAACTAGCTATACCATACCAGTGCCTAGGGGCGATATACCACCCGTGCATCTAGTCCGCGCGATCGCAGTAGCTCAGAGCGGCTTTCGGCAAGATTTCGATTGGAAAATGCCCCGGCATTTACATAGGGACCTCGTTTCGATTTCGGCCCTAGATCCGCATTCGGTACATAGCGGAGAACTTTATTCAATGTTGCGTAATTCCCTGGTACGATTACCACGTAGCGATTCTCGGCAAAATCAATTCCTAATTCCCGTAGGGTTCGCGCATCTGCAATGCCGTCAGGATATAAACGCCGAGCTTGCTGGAACTGCCTGACAGCTCGCTGGGTATTGGAACCATAAACCCCATCAATGCGACCAGGGTTGAAGCCTTGCTCGCTCAATCGCCGTTGGAGATCCTCGACCTCGGAACCGCGATCGCCAGGTTGGAGACTTCTACGACTCCTGTCGTTCCGGTTGCTGTAGTCACTTAGTTGTTGACTTGGACGACCGGCAACGTAGTCGTCTAGTGCCCGCAGCGTTTCTGAATTAATCGTACCGCTGGGGGATAAACCTACAGTTGTCTGAAACTCCCTGAGAGCTTGCGCCGTATTTCGACCAAATACTCCATCAATACGACCGGGGTTGAATCCTGCCTGTGCTAACTGTTCTTGGACAAGCCTAATGTCTGAATAGGTATTTTCTGAATAGGTATTTTCTGAATAGATATCTTCTGGATAGATATTTTCTGCTCTCAGTGTAGGGGTGTTGGGAGGAGACAGTGTAGGGTTTTCCGGAAGCGAGTCAAGAGTTCTGTCCGGAGGTGGCAGGGTAAACGGGTCATTGTTGAAGCTTTGGCTTATAGTCGGTCTAACTTGATTAAATAATTCTGCCCTGGTTCCTCGACCCACAATCCCATCTGGTGTGAGCCGATTGGCTTGCTGGAATCGAATCACCGCATTTTTAGTTTGCGAGCCAAAATTGCCAGTGGCGGGCACACTAAAGCCTCGTGCCTGTAACTGCTGTTGTAATGCGCGTACCTCAGAACCGCGATCGCCTTGTTTCAGCGTTCTCTGTGCTAACGCCTGAGAAGAGATTCCTAGCATCGCTAAGGCAACGGCAATCGATAGAAAATGAATCGTTGCGTGGCTAGAAAGTTTTTTCCAATTCAATCCGGTCAGAAATTCCTGGTTTTCCCCAACCGGAGAAACACCGGCTTCTTGTACAGGTGTTTCGTAGACTAAGGCTAGATGAAGATAGGCAAGGGTTTCCATTACTTTTTACAGCATAGATTTTAACGCCAGTCTAGCCGATTGATTGCATCAAATCGCACTCTCTATCGACGATATACCACTCGTGCATTCAGTCCTTGCGATCGCAACATCTCTGACTGACGTTCTGCCCCAGACTCAGTGGCAAATGCTCCTGCCTGAATATTGGAATCGCTACTGGAAGTATCCAGATAAGCATTCGGCACATACTGGCGCACTTGGCGCAGCGTTTCGGTAGTCTCAGCCATTACGATCACCGAGTAAGGAGAATTTGAAGTCGCAAGATACCCGGCAGCAAACCAGGTTTCCCGCCCCATAATGCCGTCAATCTTTAAACCCCTCGCCACTTGAAAGCGCTTCACAGCTTGCTCTGTTTTCCAGCCAAATTTTCCATCAATAGAACCCGGATCAAAACCAGCCGCTTTCAGCCTTTGCTGAGCTTCGGTGACTTCCCGACCGCGATCGCCCAGTCGCAACCCGCGCTTACCAATGTTCATTGCACTCGTCTGCGGAGTGTTGTGCGACTTTTTACTTTTCTTGCTTTTGCTCTCCAGATATCGCTTTAATGCTTCTAGTGTCTCCGAACCCGCGATGCCGTCAGCATCTAAGTCACTGATCGCTTGGAAACGCCTCACCGCTGCCTCGGTCAACTTGCCGTAGTATCCAGTGACAGGTCCCTTATAGTAGTTGGCTGCCATCAAGTTTGTTTGCAAAGCCGTCACTTCAGCACCCCTATCCTCTATCTGTATTGCGCTAGCACTGTGGAGCAAACTGAGGAAAGCTAGATTTAGAGCCAGCGATAGCAGATAGCTTGTCGCGGTGCTAGAAAGCTTTTGCCGATTGAGATCCTTAAAAAGTTCTAACTTTTCTAGAACTGGAAAAGCCAGAGGATCTGTCGTTTCCTCGTAAGCTACTGCTACATAAAGATAGGCAAGCGTCTCCATTCTTGTCCTGCAAAACTCTTAGCAGCTAATCCACTCACTGAAGTTTTCAGAGAAGTTTTAACTGCTATTTTTGGCTTATTTTACGTTATTTTCACGTTTTTTGTTTACTAACTACAGAGAGAATACTTTAAGCTAGATGATTTCTAGGTCTTGTTTTTGAGAAACTCTAGACATTTTCAGCTATTAAACTAATCCTTGGCATCAAAAATTAAGGCAACTATCACCGCTACACCAGTAATGCCTAAAGCTACGAGCGGGTGTTGACCTTGACTTACAGCAAAAGAAGTAACGATACCAGCACCCAATGCCGCGATAACGGCAGATCCTAATAAATCTTGATGAGAGTTTTTATTGAACATTGTTGCGCTCCAGCAGCCAAGTTAAAAATAGCTGTGACTTACAGTTTTACAACCTACCACCAGACTTTAGTAGGTTGAAAAGTTGCTGGAATATTGCAATTAAGATTTAAATTAAGCTAATTTTCTTAACACGTCCCAAGGTTACAAAAACAGGGGATCTCTATGCTTGTACTGCAATCCCCCGCACTGAAATCTCTGTCGGATTTCGCCTATTGCTGTTGTTCTGTCTCAACTCGCTCAATGTTACCGGCTTTGATCCAACCTTGTTGTTCGCCCTCTTCCAGACGGATCTGTTGCCATCTTTTATCATCGCTTTCTTTGATGACTACAATCCGCTGATTGTATCCGACCCCACCGACGCGGTTAGCTTCCAAAGTTGGTGCCTCTCGTAGGCTTAAACCTTCGCGCCAGGTAACGCGAGCGGTATACGCTCCAGGTTCTAGCACTTTAGCAGGAGCAGTGCTGGGCGTCGGCGTTGGGTTGGGTTGAGCGGAGGACGCCGATGTTGTCTTGACAGCGCCAGGAGAAGCTTTGGCTTTTACCTCTGGTTTATCATTTGCATAAACCGGCTTGGGCGGAGGAGCCGACAGTTTAGTTAAGAAGTAATAGGCGGTAGCACCACCACCCACAGCGAGGAGGACGATCGCTAGGAAGAAACCAATTATAAATTTTGCTAAACCCGACCAACTCATGCTTGTGATTCCGGTTGTTGCAGCTGATGAAAGCGACTACTCAAAGGGCTGTGTCTCGATGCCATACGGGCTTTACCGGCGGCTGCCCAATCTTGCAAAAACTGGATTTGCTCTTGGGCAGTCCGAGCTAGGGGCACAATCTGACTGGCGGCTTCTAAAATATCATCGGTAGTGAAGTCTCGATTCTGGCTAAAGCCAATGTGCATCGCTTCTATCAAGGTTTGCTCAATTTCTGCCCCAGAAAAATCGGGGGTTTCGTATGCTACCCGATCGAGATCGTAACTACTCAAGTTGTGAGGCCGCAGCCTGGATAAGTGTACCGCAAAAATGGCACGGCGTTCCTCTTGTTCGGGCAAACCCACAAAAAAGATTTCATCAAATCTACCTTTGCGAAGCATTTCCGGAGGTAAAGCTTGAATATTGTTAGCAGTCGCCACGACGAATACAGGTGAAGTTTTTTCTGCCAGCCAAGTAATAAAGGTACCAAAGACGCGGCTGGTTGTTCCGGCATCGCTTTTCCCATCAATGCCAGAGAAAGCTTTGTCAATTTCATCGATCCAGAGTACGCAAGGAGCTAAAGCTTCTGCTAGTTGAATCATTTGCCGAGTGCGAGATTCCGATTCTCCCACCAATCCTCCAAAAAGACGCCCCACATCTAAGCGTAATAAAGGTAAGTGCCAGTGATGGGCGATCGCTTTTGCCGTCAGCGATTTTCCGGTTCCCTGAATTCCTACAAGGAGTAACCCTCTGGGATAAGGTAGACCATATTGCCTTGCGCGTTCTGAAAAGGAACCACCACGCCGTAGCAGCCAGTCTTTTAGGTTATCTAAGCCGCCAATATCAGAAATTTTCTCGCTACTCGAATAAAACTCTAATATTTGGGTCTGGCGAATGGTTTGACGCTTTTCTTCCAGCACCAGTTCCACGTCTTCAGGGCGCAATTCGCCGTGAGTCGCGATCGCGCGTGCCAAGACACGACGAATCCGTTCCATCGATAGCCCTTGGCAGGAACGCACCAGTTCATCCAAAATTTTGCTGGTGAGGGATTTACCTGTGGCACCGAGTAAGCGTTCCACTTCTGTCTTGATCTCAGCTGGCGCTGGCAACGGAAACTCCAGGATGGTTAAGACTTCACTCAAGTCCGTTGGAATGGCAATTTGCGGCGCGACGATGACAATATTTTTCGGCTGGGATTTCAGACGCCGTGACAGATTCCTCAGCTTGCGATAGACTGATATATCTTCTAAAAAACGGGAAAAATCCCGCAAAATAAAGATTCCTGGGGCAGATGCTGCCACTTTTTCTACAAATTCTAATGCTTGAACCGGATTGCGTCGTCCAAAACCGGCATCGTTGGGGTTGCCCTGATAGCCATCGACAAAATCCCATATATAGACTGGGCGATCGCCTAACCGTTGAGCTACCTGCGCGATCGCTACTTCTACTCTCTCCTCTTCGGGAGTAGGAATATAAATTAATGGATATCGGGCGCGTAGCAGCAGTTCAAACTCTTCACTGAAGCTCATAGCTGTTATAGGATGTCAGTTGGTAGAAGACTTGCGGTTGTCGCGTCTCCAGGTCAGTGGTCAGTTGGTAGGGGCGCGAACAAAAATCTTGGCAACCCAAAACTCTCTCCATTTAACCCGCCCGTACAATCATTGTTGCTTGATTAGTTGCCAACTCCCTGTAAAAACCAAGAAAAAGCATCTCGCCTTACGGTTCAGTTAGTATACGCAAGGGCGATGCTTGTTCCCTTAACTTGTTTGTTTCTTGCCGCTGACGCTAACCACTGACCGCTGACTATTTAGGAAATTGTTTTTTGAGTGCTTTTAAAGCTTCCCATCGGCGGTCAGATAAACTGTCCGAGCCATTCGTATTTGCTGGTTGAATCCCCAAACAATCTTTGTCACAAAGCTGCCTTGGGGGAATCGCCAAACACATTTGTTCGTATAGCCAAACATCAGGTTGAAAATGACCCTGTGGCGGCAGCATTTCCAACAAATCTTCGAGTGGTGTTTCTCGTTCTACAGGCCCTGTGTCTGGTTGCTCAGCCGCTTCATCTAACCAAATCATTTCTGATGTGTTGATAGCTAGACGGTGATTATACTGTTGCAAGCAACGATGACAAGTGAGAGTGACAATTGCTTCTGCTTTCACAGAAACATCCAGGTAATTTCCTTGATGGGAAACTTTTATCTGTCCGCGCACGGGCGTCAAAGTTTCCAGTTCTGGTAAAAACTCATCAATTTGAATGACTTCTGAGCGCTCTGGCGCTTTCAGAAGCCCAGGAATATAAATCGCCTTCATAATGCTTCAGCCATCCTTCCAACCCGATTAAAAAAGGAAAATAAAAAATAAAATTATTTCTCATTTTCCTTTTTTAACTCTTAATTTTTTAATCGTACAACCAGACGCCGGTCTGGTTCTTGACCCCGACTATAGGTTTCTAAATCGTCGCACTCTTGGAAAAAAGTATGAACTTGACGCCGCTCTGCTGAAGACAAGGATTTTATTTCAAATTCTTGACCAGAAGAGCGAACTTGCTGAGCGGCATCCTCAGCAAGTTCCTGGAGTTCCGCTTGACGCCGAGCGCGATAGCCATCAAGTTCAATGGTGTAAGCCGTCTGCTCCTCCCGCTCTTGACCCAAGTTCAAAATGGCATTGGCAAGGTACTGGATGGCATCGAGAGTCGCACCTTCAGAACCTACTAAGGCTTGAATTTGTGCGGATGTTAGTTTAGTTTCGTCGATTGTCAACCAGTAAGTTTCTAATTCTGCTTGGGAGGAGTCGCTGCTTTGTGGAATCGTTTGGATTGCGGTTTCTTTAACGCCGGTAGGAAATTTGGCTAGTTGTAGGAGTTGCTCTAGCCACTGCTGACCCCGCTGCATTCTGCGATCGCTCATAGTTAACTCGAAGCCTTTTTCTTAGAACGACCCGGTTCAAAGGGAAGTGCTTCTCTTTCCTTTGCTTTCGTTTCTTTTTCTTGAACTTCTACCATTTTCTGAAGGTTTTCTGGCAGGGGTTCGCGCGACAAAATAAACGTCTGAGCAGTTTGGAAAATGTTAGCAATGACCATGTACATCAACACTCCTGCTGGCAGCGGGAAGAACAAAAACATCCCAGAAAAGAGGATTGGGGTAATTTTGTTGACCGTAGCCTGCTGGGCGTTTGCATCGCTGGAATCGTTCTGTCCGGAGAGAACCTGGTTGAGATACAAACTGATGCCAAAGAATAGCACCATGCCGATAATATCCCAGTGAATGGTTCCGTCTTCATCAAAAGCGCCCACACGACCTAACGCATCAATAAAGAGAAATCCTTTATCTGCCGCTAGTCCTGGAACTGTTCCCTGAACGGTGACTTCCCCAGGCTGAAGAGCTTCCACGCTGCCATCTTCATTCACCTGTACCCGTTCTTCGCCTTTAGTGACCTTCCAGCGGGGAATCAGCTTAGTTTCAGGATAGTCGGCGAGGAGTTCCCGAAGGGGTTTGCCCTCCACGGTTTGAAATTCAATTTTAGCCTTTTCCCCAACCGTCAGGCGGTTCCCTCCCGGCAGCAGCGCCGCAATCGGGGCATGAACGCCATCTGAAAAGTAAATGTTTTGTGGCGCTGTCACGAAAGCTTGCGGCTGAATCCGTTCAATTTGTTCTTGAGGAAAGATTTGCAAATTGACCGTGTAGTTCACATCCGAGAATGGCGATCCCCGCAAGGTGGCAAACAATGCAAAGAGAATCGGCATTTGCAGCAACACGGGGAAGCACCCGGCTAAGGGATTGCCAAATTCTTTGAACAGCTTGCTCATTTCCTCCTGCTGTTTTGCAGGATCGTCCTTGTAAAGCTTCTGAATTTCTTCTTGTCGCTTTTTCATCAGCGGTTGGGAAACTTTCATCCGCCGCATATTGCGAATGGAGCCAGCACTCAGGGGATAGAGAGCAAAGCGAATTACAAGTGTCAGCGCCACGATGGCGAGACCATAGCTAGGCACAATCCCGTAGAAGAAATCCAGGATTGGCAGCATGACATTATTGGAGAGAAACCCGATACCAAAGTCCATTCGTTCTGAGTTAGAGGGGGCGCTAGTAGCTTGTGGAGAATCTTAATCTAAGTTATCTAATGTTTGTGATTTTTGGGTTATAAAACACACAAAAGCCAGGGTAGAGTCGCTGGGGAATTTTAGATAAGCCATTGACAATTCAATTCGAGCATCTAAAATTTCTTGACTTTTGAGGCAATCTTATCGACTTGCGGAACCATCCGCTGGTTTGCCGGTTCTGGCTGCCATTTTCTCGTTGATGTAGTCATAAATTTCCCGGAATCGAGGTAAGGCTCTGAGTTCCAGGCGACTGCCATCTCGAAGAGTGACTACCATATCGCCCCAGAGACCAATTCCACGGGGAACCTTCACGACATTAACAATTTCTGAGTAGATAATGTCGGTGCGATCGCGTCCCATCCAACCACCCGTTACCGAGATGCGACGAGTGGTAATCCGGTAGCGCAACCAAAGCGCTCTCACAATTGCCCCTACCGTCAGAGGTATACAGATGACTGTAAATCCGAGCAGGATATTAATAATCAAATCACCTATGTGGGGACCACCTTCATAGAAGGTTTCCTCTTTGATGCCCATTGAGTACCTCTGCTTCTGCCAACAACTGCTCTAATTCTCGCAAAATTTGACCATAATCGCACTCCACTGCTATGGGTCGCACAACGATGACCAACCGCCAGCCAGGTGCAATGCGAGGTAAGATCTGACGAATCGCTGCCCGAATCCGTCGCTTGATCCGGTTCCGGATGACTGCTCGCTTGCTGACTTTTTGGCTGATGGAGATGCCGATGCGGGTTGGCATCACTTCAGCAGTTTTCATGCCCTTCGCGCCGCTTGATTGCCTCAACGCTCTTAAAGCAAAGTGAGGGGCGTTGCGACGCAGACCGCTCTGGTACACAGCGGTAAAATCTTGCCGGTGCCTGAGTCGATTTGCTCTGGATAATGCCACTAGAAACTCCGCCCTCCTGGGTGGCTTAAAAGAAGGATGAAGGCGAAATAAATTCATCCTTCATCCTTCTTGTGTTTCTAAACGGAAAGGCGATAACGTCCCTTTTTTCGGCGAGCTTTGATGACAGCCTGACCATTTTTGGTACGCATCCGTGCTCGAAAACCAGATGTTCTTTTTTGCTTACGATTAGTGCCGCCCAGAGTGCGCTGAGTCATCGGTTTTTACTCCAGATTTAGAATCGCCGCTATAGAAAAATCCACGATTCTCCAGCATAGCATCACATTGCGCTCCTTTTACAGGTGCCCCTTAGCGGCACAGAAGCGGACGTGGATTGTGCCTTAATTAATACTCAGAATCCAGGTACCGAGATAACGGGGCAACGGTACATCGCCGGGAGTAAGAATCGCACCTGTGAAATAATAAGTTCCACCAAAAGGCGGGTTTTTCACGTTAGACAAGATTAAATCTACGCTGTTACCAGCAGCCACTGGCTCCTGCATATAAATCAGAAGCTTGTAATTTTCTTTGTCCCAGACAACCTCTTTGAGGGGCAATTTTTTTCCTTTGACGCGGACTTCAACGTTTTTGGTGTCAAATTTGCCCTTGTAGTAATCCGGATAAGTGATGACAAACTGAGCTGCCCCTAATTCCATCTTTTTGCCAGGAATCTTGAGCCGGTAGCGATCCCAAGCATCCGATTGACCGCCAAAATCTAACCGATAGCTCAGCTGATTTCCTCGTTCAACACCGCTAAAAATGGTTAAACCGGGTAGACTCTGTGCTTGGGTGAGGCTGGCAAAGCCCGTTAGCACGCAACCCGTCGCCGCTAGGGCAGAAATTAGGCGTCGCTTAGAGGATTTTGTTGACAACATAGGCTCTTGTACCTCAACTGTAGAGAGTGGGCTTCGTTACTAAACTTTACTATTTTTGACTCAAGCGGGGATGTAGCCGCCCCGAATGAATCCTCCCCCGTGACGCGGGAAGCGAGAAGAAAGTGCCCCCAGATGCAAGCTTGGTGAGCTTTTGAGTCGAGCGATCGCTCAGGTTAGGGCAATGGAACCAGACCGGCTCATAAAGACAGTTGATTTTAAACTAGTTGCCGCTCGGCGCGATCGCGCTGCTCGGCATTTTTTTATGTACTAATGTATATCATTATGTATTTTTTTGGTTATTTATTGAATAAATTTGAAAAAATCAGCCGGAAACAAACCCTTCAATTAATCTGAATTGACGCCAGAGATTATAGGCACCAGAGGGTTTAAGAGAAAGCTTTTTATCATTGGTTAAAGCTTTGAAAACGGGTTCTAGGTGATATCGTCTTAGGACGTGCGTGAGTGTGGAACTCTAAATTCATAAAACAAAGTTAAAGATACGGATCGGAATTTAGAAATCCGCCTAGGATGCAAAAGGATAGGATGCAGAAGGGTTTCGTAGAATTGATTGGGAGAGTTCATGAGAATTGCGGTTGCAAAGGAAGTTGAAGTTGGCGAACGTCGTGTGGCACTGGTGCCTGACACTGTAGGCAGGTTAGTAAAACAGGGTCTAGAAGTGTGGGTAGAGGCGGGTGCTGGTGAGCAAGCATTTTTCTTTGATGACGCCTATAAAGCAGCTGGTGCAACGATTGTCTCGGATACAGGTGCTTTGTGGCGCGAGGCGGATGTTTTATTAAAAGTTAATCCGCCGAAAGAGCATGAAATTCATCAGCTCAAGGAAGGAGGCGTGTTGATTGGGTTTCTAAATCCTTTGGGAAATCCAAACCTAATCCAGCGTTTAGCCGAGCGCCGAGTCACCGCCTTCAGTATGGAATTGATCCCCCGCACCAGTCGGGCGCAGAGCATGGATGCTTTGTCTTCTCAGGCGGGAGTGGCTGGATACAAGGCGGTACTGATTGCAGCGGCGGCTGTGCCGAAGTTCTTCCCGATGTTGACGACAGCAGCTGGGACAATTGCACCGGCAAAAGTATTTATCATGGGTGCAGGAGTAGCGGGACTGCAAGCGATCGCTACTGCTAGACGCCTAGGTGCCATCGTAGAAGCCTTTGATATTCGTCCTGCCGTGAAAGAAGAGGTGCAAAGCCTAGGGGCGAAATTTATCGAAGTGCAGCTGAATGAAGAAACTGTGGCAGCGGGCGGCTACGCGAAAGAAGTTTCTGAAGCCTCTAAGCAACGCACCCAGGAAGTCCTCACCGAGCATGTCAAGCAAGCCGATGTCGTCATTACCACAGCTCAGGTTCCGGGCAGAAAAGCGCCCATCCTGGTGACTGAGGAAATGGTAGCCCAGATGAAACCGGGTGCGGTCATTGTCGATTTGGCAGCTGAGCAAGGCGGCAACTGCGCCTGCACGGAACCTGGCAAGGATGTACAGCGCAACGGAGTCACGATTATTGGCCCGATGAATTTACCTGCGTCTATGCCGGTTCACGCCAGTCAAATGTATGCCAAGAATGTTTTGACTTTGGTGCAATACCTGATTAAAGAGAGTGCATTGCAGCTGAATTTTGAGGATGACATCATTAGTAGTACCTGCGTCTCTAATAACGGTGAGATTCTCAATCAACGAGTCCGGGATGGTTTGACTCAGGTAAAGATTAACGCCTAGAAAAATGGTGGAGGAAACCGATTTTCTCTCTAGAAAACGGGTTTCTTAGCTATCAAATTAGGTATCCAATTTGAAGATTGTCGGTGGGCAGTGTCCACCTTGACCGCTGAATCAAGAAGGAGTATTGAGCTGAATGACAGAAACCTTAATTGGCGCTTTGTTTGTATTTGTATTAGCGTCTTTTATCGGATTTGAAGTAATTAACAAAGTGCCGCCGACACTCCATACTCCCCTCATGTCTGGGGCAAATGCAATTTCTGGAATTGCCGTGATCGGGGCGCTGATTGTCTGTGGACCGCGCGAGTCAAATCTCAGCGTCATTTTGGGCTTAATTGCCGTAGTGCTAGCAACCATCAACGTAGTAGGTGGTTTCTTAGTGACGGATCGGATGTTGCAAATGTTTAAAAAAAAGGTAAGCGGGTAATGGATAAGCTTTGAATTTTGAACAGAAGAAATTTCTCACTCAAAATTCAAACCCGAACACTCAAAACTTTTCTGATTACCAATCACCAATTACCCATTACCGACGAACAAGTGATATGACGGAATTTCTGCCAACTGGGATACAGCTGACTTACTTAGTAGCAGCGTGTTTGTTTATTCTGGGATTGAAGAAGCTGGGTTCACCGGCGACAGCTCGCACAGGCAATCAGTGGGCAGCTGTCGGGATGCTACTGGCTATCGTGGCAACACTGCTAGATAGGCAGGTGTTGAACTACGAAATGATTTTGTTGGGTTTGCTGATTGGTTCAGTGTTGGGAGCGATCGCAGCCTATAAAGTAGAAATGACCGATATGCCCCAAATGGTGGGTCTACTCAACGGTTTGGGAGGCTTAGCTTCTGCCCTCGTCGCTGTAGGAGAATTTTGGCGGCTCTTGGGCACGCAGCAAGCAATCCCCTTCGACGCCAACCTCTCGATTATCAGTAGCGTATTTATTGGCGGCGTCACCTTCACTGGCAGTATGATGGCCTTTGCCAAATTGCAGGGACTCATTAGTGGTTCTCCCATTACTTTTCCCTTACAACAACCCATCAACGCCCTCCTATTAGTAAGTTTTGTAGCAGCGAGTGCCTTCCTGCTAATTACCCCAGACAACTTACCTGTATTTCTAGCAATGGTAGGGATTTCCTTACTGCTGGGCGTGCTGTTCGTGATTCCGATTGGCGGCGGCGATATGCCTGTCGTAATTTCACTGCTGAACTCGCTTTCTGGGGTCGCTGCGGCGGCTGCTGGTTTCGTGGTGATGAACAATATGCTGATCATCTCCGGAGCCTTGGTAGGCGCTTCAGGCTTAATCCTGACCGAAATTATGTGTAAGGCGATGAACCGCTCGCTCGCTAGCGTGCTGTTCGGTGCCTTTGGGAAAGCTGGAGCATCTGGTGGTGCTGGTGGTGCAGATGGGGGCGATAAAAATGTCCACAGCATCGATACAGAAGAAGGTGCGATGATGTTGGGCTATGCTCGTTCCGTCGTGATTGTTCCCGGCTATGGCATGGCGGTGGCGCAAGCACAACACGCTGTCCGCGAATTGGCTGACGGACTAGAAAAACTAGGCGTTGAAGTGAAATATGCCATTCACCCAGTGGCAGGACGGATGCCAGGTCACATGAACGTATTGTTAGCGGAGGCGAACGTGCCTTATCCGCAGCTATACGACATGGATGATATCAATCCGCAGTTAGAGCAGACGGATGTGGCGCTGGTGATTGGGGCGAATGATGTTGTGAATCCAGCGGCTCGTCACGATTCTGCTAGCCCGATTTACGGGATGCCGATTCTGGAAGTAGATAAGGCAAAACACACGATTGTGATTAAACGCGGGATGAGTGCGGGTTTTGCCGGTGTGGATAACGAGCTTTTCTACAAAGACAAAACGATGATGCTATTTGGCAGTGCGCGGGATGTCGTGGCGAAGCTGGTTGCTGAAGTGAAGCAGCTATAAACAAATTTTGAGTTTTAGATCATCACTCAAAATTGCGATCGCGATACGATACCAGTCTGCTTCAGGAGTTTAATACTCCTGAAGCTATCTTTTCTTTGGAATAAAAGATAGGTTAGGCTGGGCTTACCAGAGGCATCTGCTACATTCAGAAACCACGGCTATGTGATTTTGCATGAAAGCAGCATGAGACAATTCATCGCGGGTTTTACCGCCGCTTTAGTAGGTTTGGCGATCGCTTCGGTTGGTTCCGCTGTGGCTCGTGAACCTGGTATCTATTTTAGGAATTCCTCTGCGTTGTCAGACAAGGCAGATGCGATTGGGACTCCAAAGCCGATTTTAACCAGCCAAACCGCGTCCTCCACTCCAAAACAACCAACAGAGGAACTTTCCGCACTTTTAGATACGGTGGTGGAGGGCAACAGCTCGTTTGCCCTCGATCTCTATAACCGTCTGCGGAAACAAGAAGGAAACCTATTCTTCTCCCCTTACAGCATTTCAACGGCACTCGCCATGACCTACGCTGGAGCTGGCGGACAAACGGCGACCGAGATGGCGAAAGTTCTCCACTTCACCTTAGAGCAAGAACGCCTACATCCGACTTTTGCCGCGCTCATGGCTGAGCTAAACGCCAGCGAACAGCAGGGATATCAAATTGCAGTTGCGAATCGGCTTTGGGGTCAAAAGGGCTATGGCTTTAGCGATCGCTTTTTGAAAACCACCCAGAACGACTACGGCGGGGGACTCCAAGAGGTGGACTTTGCCGGTGCGACTGAACAGACTCGCCGCACGATCAACAACTGGGTCGCAAAAAAAACTGAAGACAAAATTCAAGACCTGATTGCGCCAGGGACGATCTCTTCTAAGACCAAGCTGGTGCTGACAAATGCCATTTACTTTAAAGGTGCCTGGTTCAGCCCGTTCGATCGGCAAAAAACCAAAGATGAGCCGTTTTATGTCACTCCAACGCAGCAGGTTAGCGTGCCGATGATGTGCAAGACGGAGCAATACGGCTGGGCAGATATTGGCAGCTTGAAAGTGTTAGAGCTACCCTACGGTCAAGGCGAGGAGATATCCAAGGAATTATCGATGGTCATTCTCTTACCCAAGCAAGTGGATGGGTTGGCGAAGATGGAGCAGCAGCTGACGCCAAAAAACTTGGAACGGTGGCTATCGTCCCTCAAATACGAGCAGATGGTTGAAGTTTGGGTGCCTAAGTTCAACCTCACTTCAGAGTTTGACCTAAGCAAGGTACTGGCAAATATGGGGATGCCCGAAGCTTTCAGCGTTCAAGCTGACTTCTCGGCGATGACCGGCAAGAAAGGGTTGTTCATCTCCAAGGTGATTCACAAAGCCTTCGTGGAGGTAAATGAGGAGGGCACTGAGGCAGCTGCGTCTACAGGGGTTGGGATGACTAGGGGGGCAAACAAAGAGTTTCGAGCCGATCGCCCATTTGTGTTCCTGATTCGGGACAAGCAGTCGGGTAGCATTTTGTTCCTGGGTCGTGTGTTGAATCCGCTACAGTCAACAGCGGCTGTTGGGAAGTAAAGTTGATGCCGATCGCTTGGGAAATCGAGAAAATAGAAGATAGAGGGTTCCCAGCATTGATGCCTTTATCCTGAATTAGGAGTCTGCCAGCCGTGGTTGTACAAATATCTGATAGCACCTACGAAGTCAAGACCCAAGAAATTGCCAAACAACTGTTGGCAGCAACGAGAGAAAATCGCTCCTTTTTTGCCCAAATGCGCGACCAAATGCGCTGGGATGATAAATTACTTGCCTGGGCAATGGGCAACCCTGGTTTGCGGGTGCAGCTGTTTCGCTTCATTGACTGTCTGCCTGCGCTGCACAGTAAACCGGAAGTTGCTCGTCACTTGCAAGAGTACATGGCGGATGAGTCGGTTGAACTGCCGACGAGCCTGAAAGGGATGCTCAACTTTGCTTCTCCTGACTCGATGCCCGGTCAGGTAGCAGCGACAACAGTGAATACAGCAGTTGAAACCTTAGCGCATAAATATATCGCTGGGGAAAACATTAAACAGGTTATTAAGACGGTTGAGCGATTGCGTAAGGAGAAAATGGCTTTCACCATCGACCTGTTAGGGGAGGCGGTGATTACGGAAGCTGAGGCGCAATCGTATTTAGACAGATATTTAGAATTGATGCAGCAGCTAACGGACGCGGCGAAGACGTGGACGCGGGTTCCGGCAATTGACCAAGCAGATGGAGAAGAAATCCCCCAAATTCAAGTATCTGTCAAGCTGACAGCGTTTTATTCGCAGTTCGATCCGTTGGATGCAAAGGGAAGCGAGGAGCGAGTGAGCGATCGCATCCGGCTTCTATTACGTCGCGCCCAAGCGTTGGGGGCTGCTGTTCACTTTGATATGGAACAGTATGCCTACAAAGATTTGACGCTCTCCATCCTGAAACAGTTGTTGATGGAAGAGGAGTTCCGGAGTCGCACGGATCTAGGGATAACGCTGCAAGCTTATCTGCGCGACAGCGAACAAGATTTGCGCGGCTTGATTGACTGGGCGAAACAGCGTGGCTATCCTCTGACAGTGCGCTTGGTAAAAGGGGCGTATTGGGATCAGGAAACCATCAAGGCAATGCAGAAAGATTGGCCGGTGCCAGTTTACAGCGATAAAACTGCAACCGATGCCAATTTTGAGAAGATGACCCAGCTGTTGCTGGAAAATCACGAGTATTTGTACGCAGCAATTGGCAGTCATAACGTGCGATCCCAAGCACGGGCGATGGCGATCGCGGAAAGTTTGAAAATTCCCCGCCGTCGCTTTGAGATGCAAGTTTTGTATGGCATGGGGGATAAGCTGGCAAAAGCGCTCGTCGATAAAGGTTATCGAGTGCGGGTGTATTGTCCTTATGGAGATTTGCTACCGGGGATGGCTTATTTGATTCGCCGCTTGCTGGAAAATACTGCCAATAGTTCATTCTTACGGCAAAATCTGGAAGAGCGCCCGATTGAGGAATTGTTAGCGCCTCCCGTCGTAGAAAGTTCGGAGTCTTTAGTCAAAGCTCAAAACTCAAAACTCAAAACTCAAAACTTGCCTTTTCACAATGCAGCGGATACGGATTATGCAGAAGCTGAGGAAAGGAAGCGATCGCAACAAGCTTTGCAAACGATGCGCGAACAGTTGGGTAAAACCTATTTACCTCTGATTGACGGTGAATATGTAAACACATCCGATCTCGTCGATTCAGTGAATCCTTCCAACCCCAGTGAGGTGGTTGGCAAAATCGGGTTGATTAGCGTAGAACAGGCAGAACAGGCTATCCAAGCCGCAAAAGCAGCATTTGCCAATTGGCGGCGGACTCCGGTGCCAGAAAGGGCTGGAGTGTTGCGGAAAGCCGCAGATTTGATGGAAAAACGCCGCGCTGAATTATCCGCGTGCATGGTATTAGAAGTTGGGAAGCCAGTGCGGGAATGCGACGGTGAAGTTTCCGAGGCGATAGACTTCTGCCGTTACTACGCCGACGAAATGGAACGGCTGGATGCTGGGCACCATTATGACATCGCCGGGGAAACCAACCGCTATAACTACCAACCACGAGGGATTTCCCTGATTATTTCCCCTTGGAATTTCCCCTTGGCGATTCCCACCGGAATGACAGTGGCGTCACTGGTGGCTGGAAATTGTACGCTTCTCAAACCGGCTGAAGTTTCATCGGTGATTACAGCGAAACTCAGTGAAATTCTGGTAGAAGCAGGCATCCCTCGTGGGGTGTTCCAATACGTACCCGGAAAAGGTTCAACGGTGGGTGCTTATATGGTGAAGCATCCCGACGTCCACATGATTACTTTCACAGGTTCTCAGGAAGTCGGCTGTCGGATTTACGCCGATGCGGCGATTTTACAACCAGGGCAAAAACACCTGAAGCGGGTGATTGCCGAAATGGGTGGCAAGAATGCGATTATCGTCGATGAAAGTGCCGATCTCGATCAAGCTGTGCAAGGTGTGGTGCAGTCCGCCTTTGGTTACAGCGGACAGAAGTGTTCGGCGTGTTCTCGGGTAATCGTTCTAGAACCCATCTATGATGCCTTTGTAGAGCGTTTGGTGGAAGCAACGCGATCGCTCAATGTTGGCCCTGCGGAGGCACCCAGCACCCAAGTTGGCCCCGTGATTGATGCAAACGCACGCGATCGCATTTTGGAATATATCGAGAAAGGGCGTCAGGAAGCCAAAGTGGCGCTGGAAATGCCCGCACCCAACAATGGCTATTTTATCGGTCCAACGATTTTCTCAGAAGTCTCGCCAGAGGCAACGATTGCCCAAGAAGAAATTTTTGGTCCGGTTCTAGCCGTCATGCGGGTGAAGAATTTTGAGGAAGCGATCGCAGTTGGTAATAATACCAACTTCGCCCTGACTGGCGGTCTATATTCCCGTACACCTTCCCACATTCAACAAGCTGAAAGCGAATTTGAAGTCGGCAACCTCTACATCAATCGCGGCATCACTGGCGCAATTGTAGCAAGACAACCCTTCGGCGGTTTCAAACTTTCTGGCGTCGGTTCTAAAGCAGGTGGCCCAGATTACTTGCTACAATTCCTCGAACCCCGCGTAGTGACAGAAAATATCCAGCGCCAAGGATTTGCTCCGATTGAAGGAGTAGATTAGAAAGGCAAAAGTAAGAAGACAAAAGTAAACAGAAAGAATTGTTTCTTTTACTTTTGTCTTTTTATTGGGGTAAGGTAATTGGGAGAAAATAATAGAGCGGTTCTCAATTTGATGCAATACAAAATGAGAAAGAAGTTAAAAGAACCTATCTGGATTCTGTGACCGATAAAGATAAAAGCACTAAGTTTAAAAATAGAAGTCTGCTAATTCTAGGAATCATTTGGCTGGTGGGGGCAGTTAGCGATCGCATTTGGTTTGCGCTTGATCACTCAGTGCCAGCTTGGGATCAGGCAGATTACTTGACGGGATCGTTGAACTACTGGAGGGCTTTGCAACAACCCCAGTGGTTTTCAGGGGAGTGGTGGACGAGTTTTTGGCTTTTGACATCCAAAGTGCCGCCTTTTACCTACATTGCGGCTGCTATCGTCCAGCATCTCTTTGGGACGGGGGCGGATCAAGCCACGCTGGTTCTGTTGCTATTCAGTGCGATGCTTTTGGGTTCGGTTTATGGTTTGGGTGTCCAGCTATTTAGCATTGAAGTCGGTTTATGGGCGGCTGGGCTGTGCCAATTGTTACCGGGAATTTATCAATATCGTCTGGATTTTCTGCTAGATTATCCGCTGACAGCGGTTGTGACATTGAGTTTCTTTTGCTTGACGGTTTGGCGGAATTGTCGAACCGCAGAGGCACAGAGGACGCAAAGAACAAGAGAATGGGTTTGGGCGGCGGCGTTTGGGCTTTCTTTGGGGCTGGCGCTGATGGTAAAGCAGACAGCGCTGTTCTTTCTGTTGACGCCGATTTTGTGCGTGGGGTTTGGGGCGATTCGGCACCGGGCATGGGGACGCCTCGCGCAACTGGTTTCTGGGTTGCTGCTTTCGGTTTTGGTCTTTGGTCCTTGGTATCGCACCAATTGGCTGCTGATGCTGACAGCGGGAAAACGGGCAACCGTGGATTCAGCGATCGCGGAGGGAGATCCCGCCCTCAATACTCTAGACGCCTGGACTTACTACTGGAAAATTCTTCCTTACCATGTGTCTTGGCCTTTGTTACTTATTCCAATTGTAGGATTGCTGATTTATTCAATTAAAAAAATAAAAACTCAACAAGAGATTTCTTCAACTTTTAATCTTTCATTTTTACATTTTGATTCAATTGCTTGGCTTGCAGTATTTTGGCTGGGAGCTTATTTACTGGGTTCGCTGAATATCAATAAGGATTCTCGCTATGTCTTGCCTTACTTGCCAGTAGTGGCGCTGTTTTTGGCTTATGGTTTGACGCGCCAGACAGGACGCTGGAAACATCATACCCGTTGGGGAACCGTTGGTTTGGCGGTGCTGCTAATGTTTCTGAACCTGTTCCCCGTGGGAGGGATGTTTGCCAATTTCACGCAAGTCCTCAGTCCCTACGCCCAGCATCCCGTTTATTTGGGAGAAAAATGGCCTCACCAACAAGCGATCGCCCAAATTATTCAAACCGAACCTTATCTGCGATCCACACTGGGAGTATTGCCCTCAACCGCCAAAATCAACCAGCATAATTTCAATTATTACGGTGCGTTAGAAAATTTTCAGGTGTATGGGCGTCAGGTGGGAACCCGAAAAAAGTTTGTCCCTCAAGATGCGCGATCGCTTTCCTGGTTCCTGACGAAAACTGGCAAGCAAGGATCGATTCCAGACGCGCAAGCAATCATCGTCCAAACTGTTGAACAAGGTTCGGATTTCCAGTTGCACAAAACTTGGGATTTACCCGATGACAGCGTTCTGAAACTCTATCATCGCAAAACGCCACCCATCCAAGTACAACCCCTCACAGAACCCCGCACTCAAGTCAACCTAGAACGGGTGAGTGTACCGAATCAAGCCCCACCAGGGATTCCCGTACCGATTACCTACGAATGGTCTGGTTCCTGGGAACAGTTGCAATCTGGGTTAGTGCTGCTGACTTGGCGAATAAGCGATCGCATTGTTGAAAATTCCACAGTTAACAATTCCAAAGTTGAAAATTCCAAATCTGAATGGCTGCACGATCACGGGATTGGCATGGGAGAATTGTATCCAAAAGTTCTTCCCTCTAAGCTTTCTGCGAATGGCTTTCGAGTTACCGAACAGATGGCGATGCTGCCGCCAGCAAATATATCGGCTGGAATTTACCGCCTAGAAGCGACTTACCTGAACCGGCAAACGGGTGAAACTTACCCGATACAGGTTCCCTCCGTGACACTGAAGATTGAACCCCTTGCCGCCGCCACACCCGCACCTGAATTGGATTTGCTGACTCAGTTGCGGACTCTAGCGGCTACCTTACCCCAAGGGACAGAAGCTCTAGAGTCGATATTTGAAGAAACTGGGCGCATCAACCAGTACGACCCGATTCAAGACTATCTGAATCAAACCTTGACGGCATTGGAATACCGACTGCAACGGGAACCGCAAAACCGGGATTGGGCATACACGCTGGCTTTGTCAAAGGCACTAAAGCGACAAGTCAAAGGTGCGATCGCTGCCTTAGAACGAGTCGTTGAGATCGACTCCCAAAATCCCTACGCTTATGCCTATCTCGCCTTTGTCCATCTGTACGATTGGCATCCCGCCGCCGCCCAGAAAGCTTTGAAACCGGCTCTTGCCATCAACCCGAACTTATCCGAACTTCAAGCCCTGAATGGCGTAGCAACGCTTCTGCAAGGCAATCTCGTCAAAGCTTGGCAAATTCTGAAAGAATTAAAAATTCCGAATTAGAAACAAAATTCTTGCTTTTGCCTTTTACTTTTTGCCTTCTTCAGAGATGTTTCATCAAAATTAACTCCAACTGAGGAATGCCTATCGGCTTGCTGAGATAATCATTAGCACCAGCCTCTAGAAAACGGTCTCGATCTTCTGCCATTGTATTTACCGTCACCATTACCACTGGCAGTCTTTCCAGTTCCGGCTGCTGTTTTAAGTCTTTTAGTAAATCTAACCCGCTGTATCCACCGGGTAAATTTACATCCAACAAAATCAGATCGGGCTGGAAGTTTCGCACCCGCTGGAGGAAATCCGTCCCATCAAGCAAATGTTCGACGGTATGGCCTACGACTTGGAGATAGTCTTGCAACAGCAACCCACTATTTTCATCGTCTTCCACAATTAGAATTCGTCCTTTGCCAGGGATAGAAAAAGGGTTGGCGGCGGCTTTTAACTCGCCTTTTAACTCGCCATTGTTAAGTCCAGAAGACAATGAAGAAGAATCGCCCCCCTCGCTTGGAAACTGATAGATGGAGACTGATTCATTGCTCATATCGGGCAGATATAGAGTAAACTCACTGCCTTTTCCTAGGGTTGAGGAAACCGTCACATCTCCACCATGAAGTCGGGCTAAACTGCGAGTCAGTGACAACCCCAAACCAGTGCCAGCAAACTGCCGGTTCAGTCCGCTGTCCAATTGGCGAAATGGCTCAAATAACAATGACAGCTTCTCAGGGGCAATACCAATGCCCGTATCCGCTACGGTAAACGCAATGCATCCAGGCTGCTTTTGCACAATTAGGGAAACTTGACCCGATGGTGTGAACTTAATTGCATTCGATAGCAGATTCAATAACATCTGCTTTAGACGTCGTTCATCGGCGACACAAACATCAATTTCTGTGTCAATCTGACTGGTGAGTTGTAGCCCTCGTTCGTAGGCTTGTTCCCTCATAATCGTAACGATGTATTCGCACAAATTCGGCACGATAATTGGCATCGGGCAGAGTTTCTCTTTGCCTGCTTCGACTTTAGAAAGGTCAAGAATATCGTTAATCAGCGATAGGAGATGTTCGCCACTGTTATTAATGCAGGTGACATACTCTTTCTGTTTCTCATTGATTGTGCCAAAAATTTCTTGCCGCAGGATGTGAGAGAGTCCTAAGATGGCGTTAAGGGGCGTTCGGAGTTCGTGGCTCATGGTGGCAAGGAATTCACTTTTTGCTCGACTTCCCGCTTCTGCCGCTTCCTTTGCTTCCCGCAGTTCGATTTCTTTGTTCATGCGATCGCTAATGTCATACACGACCGCTTGCAACACTTTTCGGTTGTCCAGCTTGATTGCCGTTAGCGTCACCTCTGCCGGAAAATCTTTACCATCCAACGTCCGATGAATCCAATCAAAGCGACAGTTGCCTTCTGTTAGGGCAGTGGTAATGCGATCGCAAGCTAGACTCAGGGAATCTTGACCATCGGGCTGAGTTGGTGGTGAGAATGTGCTGGGATGTTTGCCGCAAAACTCTTCCAAGTCATTACAGCCAAATAGCTGTAGGGTGGCACTGTTGCAATTGAAAATTTCTTGTTCATCCAACAGCATTACCGCCGCACTGGTTGATTCATAGAGCGTCCGGAATTTGATTTCCGATTCCCGCAGTGCCTTTTCTGCTTGTTTGCGCTCGGTAATGTCTCGCGTCGTATTGACCGCCAGCAGGACTTTCCCCCTGTCATCGCGGATTGCCGCCCCATTGATACTTACCCACTTGCGCTCTCCATTGAGACCGTGTACCACCAGCTCCTGATCGGTAAAAACTTCCCCTTGAAGTGCCCTTGTTAGGGGTAACTCCGACCGACGAGGGCGGGAACCATCGGGGTTACGGACTTTTAATTTAGTTAAGAAATTCTTGACGTGAGGCACAGAGCCTGGAGCGGAGGTAGGTGTGACACCATTCCCGACCAGACCATATATCTGCAATGCCGCCCGGTTTAACAGCACGATTTGACCATCGGGTTGAGTGACAGTAATTCCCTCTTGAATGGAATCAAGAATGGCTTCCAGCAGTGTTTTTTCCTGAGCGAGTTGCTGAGTGCGCTCCTGAACGAGGCTTTCTAGCTGTTCAAGCTCGTGGGCATTGTAGAGTGCGATCGCTGTCTGTCCAGCTAACTGTTGCAGCAGTTGGATTTCCCATTCTAAGAACGGCGGACGCGGCTTGATCGAGCCGACAACTAGATAGCCGTAGAATTGCTCTCTTACGAAGATAGGAGCCAAGAGCATCGTACTTGGTCTCGTTTCCGCGCAAAGCGCTTGATAGGCTGGGGTCAACCAAAAGTCAGTAGTGTTTGCGATCGCTACCGGACGGTTTTCGAGCAACTCACTTCGCACCATTTCCCAGCCTTCTACGGACAGGGTTGTCCCTTGTAGGGGCGATTGAGAAATCGGCTTTACGGCATCTGATAAATGGGGCCAATATTCCGCTTCAATGTAAACTCGGTTTGATTCCGACAAGTCTCGGACTACCATGCAGAAATCGCAGCTCATCGGGACTGCCGTCTGTCGGACAATTTCATCAACGACTGATTTTGGATCGAGATTAGAATTTAAGGCAGTCGTGATGCGGTTTACTAAGGCTTCTCGCTCCAGTTGTTGCTGCAAGGCTCGCTGGGTTTGTTGGAGTCGTATCTGCATCCGCTGACGCTCAATGGCATATCGCACGGTGCGGAGCAGCAGATGGCTGTCGGCATGACCTTTGACGAGATAGTCTTGCGCTCCTTCTTGTACAGCAGAAAGTGCGATCGCTTCATCGGCTAGCCCCGACATCACCACAATCGGCACTTCTGGTACAGCATTGCAGACTCGTCTGACGGTTTCTAAACCCTGAGCATCTGGCAGCGATAAATCTAACAAAATCACCCCGATCGATAGTGGGAGGCGATCGCCTTTCAGCTCAAAAGGTTGCTGGTTCGCTGGTTGGTTAAACCTTTCAATCTTCAACTTCTGAACGTTCAACCCTTCTGAACTGACGAGGCAATCCAGGGCTTCTGTGAGCGTTTGAACGTGGATCAGCGTTATCTGGGGAGCATTGACTTCCCGCAGCAGTTCCCGCACGAGACGGGCATCGCCAGGGTTATCCTCCACAAGCAATACGGCGATCGGTTCAGTCTGCATGGGTTGCACTCCAATTCTTTTACTGGAGGGTCTTCTTCCAGCATTTCCCCTCTCTTTCGGCAGCGTTACCATCTTTATGAGCTAAAACTTCCAGGGTTACTTTGAAAATTCTTAGGAACCAATCCACCTCTACTGGCTTGGTAATGTAATTGAGATGCTATGTATTGTAAATATTTTAATCTTTCATCAATGTTATCGGGATTACTTGCGGAGTCCCTCCAGTGTGCTGGTTTGGCTTGTTTTTTGCCCACACTCGATCAATATTTTTTTAGAATTCGTATCTACAAGCATGATGTCTGACCCTACCTACAGGGTGAATTTACTCTACTTCGCCCCCTGAAATGCCACGTTTGAGAAGTTGGTTATGACATTATCCCTCTGTACAGGCTTTCCGATTCGGGCGGCAATTTCTTAGGATTTGCAACAGTAGCTTCTTGACCGAATAAATAACTCCTCGTAGTTGCCGATATGACTTTTAAAAAATTTCTAAATTCTTAAAGCTTGTAAAGCTAATAGTTGGTCATTTTTTTGCTTGAATGATTGCTGAAATTTAATTTTTTTAAGACTTTCTAAATAAAAATAAATTTTGTATGTCTAATTTTTTTACTGGATGTTAAATTAGTGATATAGTAGCAATCTGATTTGAGCTGTAAGATGCCAGCAGTTCAGATACCTGACTTCTTAGAGAAGTCGGGTATCTCGCCTTTAGAAACCATTTAGGCTGGCTATATATATTATTAAATTAAAAGAATTTTAGTTGACAAATGCACCTAAGCTAGGTTTATTGTTTAGCTAAAAAAACAGTAATTTGTCCTATATCTGAAGACTGATTTCTGATGAGGGATGTAATCAGAACTGGGATAGATGTGTAATAGAAAATATAAAACATCCTTAGAAGGCAAACAATAATTATGACTTGGTTAGAAAGGCAATTTGGACAACAGAAGACCAGCACAGAAGGAGACAGCAAACATGACGCTCAGGCTGTCGAAGAACAAATGAGTCCAGGACTTACGGGTGAGTATGATTGGGAGTTGCGTGAGAAGGCTGGGATGCATAAACCTCCCACATTGCCAGAATACATGGGCTTTGAGGGGGAATACGATGCTAACGGATTAGCTAAGCGCGTTGCTGCTGCATTTGATCAAGAGCCGAACCTCAAAAATATTGACACTCTTGAAATCGCTCAAGACGGTGGCACGATTATCCTCACGGGTTCTGTACCCGATCAATCAATTTTGAGCCATGTCGAAGCGGTTGCTGCCAAAGTAGATGGCACCAAAGCAGTAGACCTTCACCAAGTGGAAATTAAAACCCACGAAGGTTCCGTCCGATAAAATTAGAAAGGTCTGCTGTTAGTGGGAGATAAAGATTGGCTCAGCTGCAACGATTAGCGATCGCTCCCTCTCAATTTCAAAACCAGCAAATTATCCTGACTGCCGAACAACAGCATTATCTCAGTCGGGTGTTGCGGTTGCGGGAGGGCGATCGCTTTATCGCAATGGATGGACAGGGGCACTGGTGGCTGGCGAAGCTGGAGGCGAATCAGGGGCAGCTTCTAGAGCCGATTTCCGTCCAAACCGAGTTGCCCTGCTCAATAACCCTAATGGTTGCGTTGCCAAAAAACGGCTTTGATGAAGTGGTGCGCTACAGTACCGAACTAGGGGTGGTAGCGATCGCGCCCGTCGTGAGCGATCGCACCCTGCTCAATCCCAGCCCCCAAAAACTCGAACGTTGGCAGCGAATTGCCCAAGAAGCCGCAGAGCAATCAGAACGTCAAATCGTCCCCACAATTTTAGAACCCGTTTCCTTTTCTGCTGCTTTGTCTTCGCTCAAGAGTCATTGTTCTTCGATAAAAAACAAGAATTATATCTGCGTTGCTCGTGGAGATTCTCCCCATTTACTCGATTGCTTGATTCATCTATTGCAGCAAGAGGCTTCTCCCCCAGCCCCTCTCCTACAAGGGGAGGGGGCTGGGGAGTCAGGTTTTTCAGGTACAGCAGATGAACTGAAGAATCCAGGGCAAGGAACGATTGTCATTGCCATCGGGCCAGAGGGAGGCTGGACACCAGCAGAAGTCGAACAAGCGATCGCTGCTGACTTCCAACCCGTTTCTCTAGGGCGTCGTGTCCTGCGAGCCGTCACCGCCCCAATGGTCGCCTTATCTCTGGTAGCAGCGGCATGGGAATCAGAAATTAGAGAGATTTAAGCTACGGTTCAATGCACAATTAGAAATGAAGGATGCTTCAACTTTTAATTTTTAATTGTTATTTTTTTAATTACTGTAATGCTTGAACAACTTGCGGAAGCTTTCGAGCGCAAAGACTATAAAACCGTTGCCTGGTTACTCAACCATCTGGTAAAACAGATGCCGCAAAATCCTTTAGTACAGTTCTATGTGGGACGGCTGTACGAAGAAACGGGCAAGTTGGAGGCGGCAGAAAATGCCTATCGGCAGCTGTTACGGGAAACCACCAATCCCAAGATTATGACTCAAGCTCGTCAAGGATTGGGACGTATAGAAGCGATCGCCCAACAAAAAAGACGAGACGCGATCGCTCAAGCCACCGCCGCCCCAGAAGACACAGAAGCAGGCGTCTTAGTTCTAGAAGCCGTTAGCGCTGAAAAGAAACAGGTCGCCGCCCAACAGTTAGCTCGAATCGTGCAGATAGACCCTTACACCGCACGGCTACAACTTCCCAGTCGCGGCTGGCGGTTGTACCGAACTGGTCCGGTAGGAGAACTGCGATTCTACAGTCAACAGATGCAGCAAGCCGAAATTCCCAACTTCTGGGCAAACCTTGCAGATGTTCGGAAACTTAACGTTTTTCGCGTCAGCCATTTCCTTTCGGCTTCCCCACCTAGCGTCGTTTGCGAGAACGAACACGGTCAGACAGGTTCCCTGACCTTCAAATGGTCAGAAGTCAGACAACAAGTGCAAGGACTCTTACCAATCTTTGGCGAAGTCATCGACCAAGATGCTCGTCGCCAACTGCAATGGAAAACTCAAACCCAAGACTATGCCCAATTGATCGACTTGCATCTTCCTTCCAGACACAGTATTCTTCGCCTTTGCGATAGCAACTACCAGTTTGGGCAGGGGATTTCCTTCAATCCACAGCCGACTCAACCCAATCAAGCGACCAACCGCAGTCATTGGAACAATTTACTTCATTTTCTAGAAGGACATTTGGCTCAGACGCCGATTTGGGCAGATTTTACAGATTTTGCTCAAACTGCGCTAGATCGCACAGAAATTCTAAAAAGTCTCAAGTCTCATATCGACTTATTTCGGCGTGAAGAAACCCTCTGGGACCCAGCTTTCCAACTGTACAGTGGGCTGGTTTTCCTCAGAGGGTCAAAGAATTAAAAAGCAAATCAAAAATTAGACAAAAAGCCTGCTAATTTTTAATTTTTAGTTTTTGATTATTTTTTCACCTGACGCGCCATGTCCATGAAGTTGCTCATGCTGGGACCGGGACGCCGACGAGTATTAGAGCTAGAAATTGGATTCAAGTATTTCGGAGCAAACGTGGTATCGGATTGGCTTTGACCCTTGCCGTTGATAGGTGCTGCTGGTTTCTCAGCAACCACTGCCTCAACACCTTCAGCCGTCTGAATTAGCTCTACTGGGGGCCGTTGAGCAATTTCTTTCGGTTCTGAGACTTCTTTAGAGTTTGATGAATTCTTGGATGCAGCCCCTACAAGTTCTGGGGTTGCTTGAGGCTTCGATGAATCTTTTTGTCCATTAGACGCAGATTTAGAAGCGGATGCAGATGCCTTCGCGGGTTCCGGCTTCTTCGATTCTGATGTTTGGGCTTTGACTGGTTCTGGCTTCTTCTGGCTCTCTTGTGCCGCTGGTTTTGCGTCTTTGGACTCTTCTAGCTCCATGTAGTATCCACCAGACTTCTTACGAGGAAGAGCAGCAGCCTCGTTTCCTTCAGATTTCTTAGAGCCAAAAATTCCACCAATGAAAGCGGTAATGCCGCCCAACAATTTTTTGATAAAACCAAACATTTAGTATTACTCCTGAGATTTAAATGACGATGTTGACTGATTCCCGAAACATTGGAGCAAGCTATTCTATTTTTGATGCAAGACTGGTATCGCCAAGGATAAGCTCAACTGCTCAGCTCAGAAAGCAGCCGCTTTACAATATGGACAAAGCGTTTCTATCGTTGCAATTTGCGATCCAGATCGGATTATGAAGTTTTACGGCGGACAAACGCAAGATTCCCAGATAGTTCTTTACAAAAATTTACAAATTTTGTTTTAGTAAGTACAGTTACCCAGCCAGTTAGCTCTGGAAAACGCTCTTTTGTTGCAAGAATTTACATTAATCTCAGATTTTAAGCCACAGCCACTCGACAGGCTGTCCTAAACCAACCCCAGCCGCGATCGCTCGTGTTTAAGCTGGGATTATATGAGATTAATTCCTGGCAAAATGAACAGTGCCCCTAAGCGCAATCCTGTATTGCTAATTCACGGCATCAACGATACGGCTGCTGTATTCCATAAAATGGCTCCTTACCTGGCACAGCAAGGCTGGTCTGTATACGACCTCAGCCTCACCCCCAATAATGGTGCGATGGGTCTGGACTCTCTAGCACAGCAGGTTGCTGATTACGTTGCCAAGACCTTTGCACCCGACCAACCATTTGATTTGGTCGGCTTCAGTATGGGAGGCATCGTTAGCCGCTACTACGTGCAGCGACTAGGGGGCATTAACCGGGTGCAGCGTTTTATTACCATATCAGCACCCAACCACGGAACGTGGGCGGGCTACTTTCACAATGGGATTGGCTGCGTTCAGATGCGCCCTGATAGCGCTTTTCTACAAGATTTGAATCGGGATGTGGCGATGCTGGAACAGGTGAATTTCACCTCGATCTGGACGCCTTTTGATTTAATCATTCTGCCACCGAATAGTTCGGAAATGCCCGTCGGTCAAAATCTACAGGTGCCAGTATTGCTGCACCCGTGGATGATTACAGATGCTAAGGGGGTTAAGGCTGTGGAGAAGGCACTTTTAGAACCACTGAAGCGCGATCGCGTAGCGTCTCCTAATGGGAATCGCCAATCTCGGCATACTCCCGAACCCCGAAAATTGCCTCGGCATGAGAGTAATATTTGAACTCCATCAGGTTATAAAACGGATCTTCGAGGAAGAAGGTGCAATGTTCGGTGAGTTGACCGGGAAAGCGATGTTTCGGCTGCTGATAAAAGTGCAACCGTCGCTGTTGTGCCCGTTCTAGCAAGCTTTCCCAGTCAGCAATTGATGTAAAAACCAGCCCAAAGTGTCTGGGATAAATCCCTCGTTGCGGGATAATCGGTTCTTTGCTAACGTGACCTACCAGCTGATGACCGTAGAGATTCAGAATTAAGGCATCGCGGGTTTCACGCCCAACTTGGCAGCCGAGTCCATCAGCGTAGTAGGCTTTCGCTTGGGCAACATCAGAGATGGGAAAAGCAAGATGAAAGATGGTTGGGTTCATCGGTAATATTCTGAGTGCTGTGCTTTTGCGGCGCTTTACTTGCAAGCGAAGATCAAGGGTGATATCGCTAATAGATACATCCTTCACTTGCGGTTCCTTTTTGCGCCTCTCTCACGAGCAAGAGTATTGTGAAAGAGTGTTATGAATTCAAGATTTTTACAGATGCTCTCTACAATTAATTCTGTCAATCCCTGGTTAGTTGCAGTGGGATTGAATACAGTTTTGTTAGCGATCGCCTATTTCGCCCCGAAAAAGTTACTCACCCCCGCCGGATTCCTCCACGCTTGGGCGCTAGGCGTCATTATCTGGGGTACCCTTGGCTGGCAGGGATATTTAGTTGTGATGTTCTATTTTCTCGTAGGTTCTGCCGTCACGCGCATCGGCATGGCTCAAAAAGAAGCCGAGGGAATCGCCGAGAAACGGTCTGGGGCACGCGGGCCGGAGAATGTCTGGGGTTCCGCCCTTACGGGCACTCTATGCGCCTTAGGAACGCTACTGGTGAGTTATTTAGGACAACCTCAATGGGTGCCTTTTTTACTGCTGGGCTATGTAGCCAGTTTTAGCACTAAGCTTTCGGATACCTGCGCCAGTGAAGTCGGGAAAGCTTATGGTAAACGGACGTTTTTGATTACAACCTTACAACCTGTAGCCAGGGGAACAGAAGGGGCGGTCTCTTTAGAAGGGACAATGGCTGGAGTGGTGGCATCGGTTGCGATCGCTTGTGTGGGCTGGGGCGTTGGTGCGATCGATCTCATCGGGGTGGTTTGGTGCATAGTAGCAGCGTTTATTGCGACCAATTTGGAAAGTGTCATCGGTGCTACGCTGCAATCTCGCTACGATTGGCTTACCAACGAAGTAGTGAATTTTCTCAATACATTAATCGGCGCGATCGCTGCAATTTTATTTGCCTTAGCATGGTACTCGTTTACTCTGACTACGGCGGGGATTGCTTGAAAGTGCAATAATTTCACGCAGTTTTTAAACTGATGGCTGTTGACGTTGATAAAGCGACCAATATAGCCCTTTTTTTTGCATCAATTCTAGATGAGTTCCTTGTTCCATTAATACCCCTTTCTCCAATACCAAAATCAAATCTGCCCGTTTGAGCGGCTCAAATCTGTGGGCAATCATAAAAACTGTACGGTTTTGGAAAATTGCCTGTAGATTTTGTAAAACTTGCTGCTCTGTTTCGCTATCTAAAGCGCTAGTTGCTTCGTCGAGAATTAAAATAGGAGCTTGAGATAAGAATAAACGAGCTAAAGCAATTCGCTGACGCTGACCGCCAGATAAAGCAGTGCCTCGTTCTCCGACAGGATTCTCGTAACCGTGGGTTAATTCGCTGATAAAGTTATCGGCGACGGCTAATCGTGCGGCTTCTACAACTTGTTCGGTGGTAATCTCTGAATTGCCTAAAGTAATATTTTCCAAGATTGAACCGTTGAAGAGAAAATCTTCTTGGATAACTACACTAATTTGTTGTCGCAAGGATGCTAAATCAGCACTTTTAATATCAAACCCATCAATGAGAATCCGCCCTGATTCAATTGGATAAAGTCGTTGCAAAAGCTTAGAAAGGGTACTTTTCCCAGAGCCGCTTCGCCCAACAATACCGACAAACATTCCCGGTTGAACGGTGAAAGTAATTCCTCGCAGAATGGGTTCTTGCTGGGGTTGATAACGGAAGAAAACCCGATCGAAGGTAACTTTACCTTTCAGAGGGGGAAGAACTAAACCCGATCCGGGTTCCGCTTCCGGGGCAACGTTGAGAATATCTCCAATGCGGTCTACAGAAAGTAAAACTTGCTGGAGATTCTGCCACAATTGCACTAACCGTAAAATTGGCCCAGTCATTCTTCCAGCCAGCATTTGAAAAGCGACTAGCTGACCAATTGTGAGCGTATGGTTGATGACTAGCGCGGCTCCAAACCAGAGAATGAGTAAGTTGGAAAAATTAGTCAGAAAGTCACCAATATTATTACTGATGTTGGAGGTGGTGGAAGCTTTAAAGCCGGTGCGGATGAAGCGGGCAAATAAGCCTTCCCAGCGATCGCGTGCGGTTCCTTCGGCTGCATGAGCCTTCACTGCATGGATTCCCGTCACCGTCTCTACAAGAAACGATTGGCTATCCGCACTGCGGTTAAAGGTTTCATTCAACCAGTTCCGGAGAATCGGCGTCGCCACCAATGTCAACATTGCAAATAGCGGAATCACTGCCAAGGCAACGAAGGTAAGCTTGACATTGTAATAAAACATCAGCGCCAGGTAGATAACAGCAAAGACGCTATCTAAGATGACAGTTAACGCCGTTCCGGTGAGAAATTGGCGAATATTTTCCAGTTCTTGTACTCGCGCTACCGTATCTCCAACGCGGCGAGACTCAAAATAAGCTAGGGGTAGCCGCATCAAGTGGCGAAACAATTGAGCAGATAAACTAAGGTCTAAGCGTCGTGCAGTGTGGGTAAAGATGAATAGCCGCAAGATGCCTAGAATCGCCTCAAAGATAGCAACGCTCAAAAGCGCGATCGCCATCACGTCCAAAGTCGGCAGACTTTCCTGAACCATCACCTTGTCAATAATCACCTGAGTAATGATTGGCGTCGCTAAACCCAAAAGCTGCAAGGTGAAAGACGCAACCAGCACTTCTCCCAGTAAACCCCGGTAACGCCAAACTGCCGGTAAGAACCAACTGAGGTTAAATTTGTCTTGTCGCTGAATTAGTTCAACTTGCCACAGTTGCCCATCCCAAGCAGTTTCAAGTGAGGGCAAAGGAATACTTTCGCAAGTTTGACTAGGGTTGAGGGGGTTAGCGATGATGAGGCGATCGCCTTTTACCTCGTATACCACCACCCAATGTTCCTGGTTCCAATGCAGCAAAGCGGGAAAAGATAGCTGCTGCAATTCGCGCCCAGATACTACCAAGCGTCGCAGCTGTAGCCCTATTTTCTCACTGGCTTCTACAAGCTGTTTCGGGCGTTGTCCCCGCAACTGACGTTGTATCCACTCTAGAGAAGCTGGATTTTGTAAATATTGCGCCACCATTGTTAAGCAAGCAGCCGCTGAGTTAAGGCTAGAAATAAACGGATAATTACTTACAGGTATCCTCGTTTCGGTTTCTATCGTTGCCTCTTCGCCGCTAGATTTCACACCGCTAGATTGCTGCCAAAAGCTATCAAGTTCTGGAGATGAAGCTTCGTTCCATAACGCCGTATCCCAACGCACTACCACAACTTCTTTGCTAGAGGCGATCGCTTTGAATCCCTGGAGTTGCTGCAAGTCACCGAACCAATCTCCCTCGGCTAAAGTGGTTAGCGGTTTCGCCCCTCCTTCTTCCCGCAAACGCACCTTTCCAGACACAATTAAAAACTGGTTGCCCGGACAATCTTTAGACCAAATTTTTTCCCCTAACCTGTAGGAACAGATTTCGGCTTGCGTTTGGAATTTTGCTTGCTGTTCGGATGTCAGCAAGCTCAGAGGTGGAATATTCCCAGGCAAAATTTTAGCGAGTTCAACACTACTCAACTGATTTGCAGTTTCACCGTTAAGGTTTGAATTTTCTGTGCTAGCCATTGCTCAAAAAGTTCATTTTGTAGTGCTTCCTTTAGCTGACTATCTTCTAACGAGGCTGGAAGGAATTGCTCAACACGAAATAAAGCCCAACGATTTTCCAGTTTTAATGGCTCTAATAACCGTCCTGGACTCGCGGTATCAATCGCGGCTCGGATTTGGTCTGGAAGCGTTCCTCGGCTGACTGGCCCCATCATGCCATTTACAATCCGATCATCTGTGAGAGAATACTCTTGAGCTAATTGTTCAAAGCTGGCTCCCTCCTCAAGTTGGCTATATAATTCTTCAGCTAATTCTTGTTGAGCCACCACAAGACGAGAGAGTACCACCCGATCTAGAAATAGCTTGCGTTCAATGAAATATTCTTGCAGTTTCGGCTCTGCAATCTGAGCTTTGAGCTTGGTGAGCTGAAAACCAGATTTTACCTGATTGTGGAATGTTTCGTAGTCGATTCTGTTGCGAGCAAGCCATTCTTGGAAACTCTTGGGATCTGCTAGATTTCGCTGCAACCGAAAATCAATCACTGCTTGCTCAATTGCCGCTAAGCTAATATCTAGCTTGAGGTTTTTTAGTTCTTCATCCACAACGTACTGACGGAGTATTTCTCCAATAAAGGAACTGAGTTTACCAGAAGATCGCAGATATTTTAGAGCCTGTTCAAGGGAAATTGATTGGTCATTTACAAGCAGAAAATGTACAGATTCCATAAAATCAAGAATTGAGGGAATGTTTATCTTTTCTAAAATTATGAGTAATTATATACAGGAGAGATGTCCGCTCCACAAAAGCTTTATCATAGACGCAATCTGCCGATTTTCTGTCTATGAGCTATTGCCTGAATTCAGGTTGCAACAAGCCTCAAAACCCTGTTGGCACAAACTTTTGTACAAGTTGCGGAACGAAGTTACTGCTCAAGGATCGATACCGCGCGATCGCGCCCATTGGCGAGGGTGGATTTGGCAGAACTTTCTTGGCTGAAGATGCAGATAGGCTAAAAGCTGCTTGTGTAATTAAGCAATTTTTGCCAGTGCCCGAAATTCAAGGCAATTCAGCGGCCATGCAGAAGGCAACCCAGCTATTTGAGCAAGAAGCGAGGCAGCTACTGCAACTGGGAGAACAACATCCACAAATTCCTAGTTTATTTGCCTATTTCGAGCAAGATAAACGCCTGTATCTGGTGCAGCAATATATCGAAGGGCAGGAATTAGGTCAAAACTTGGAACGGCAGCAAGCATTCACAGAAGAGCAAATTCGAGATTTATTAAATGATTTATTGCCGGTGCTGCAATTTGTCCACGAACATCAGGTGATTCACCGGGATATCAAGCCGACGAATATTATTAAACGTAAAAGAGATGGCAAATTCGTCCTAATTGATTTTGGCATTTCTAAAAAATTAACAGTCGGCACTGGTTTAACTAAAACAGGCACAAAAGCTGGCACAGAAGGCTACGCACCCATCGAACAATTTCGCAGCGGTAAAGCTTATCCAGCCAGTGACTTATACAGTTTAGGCGTTACCTGTATTCATCTGCTGACAGCAACCAAGCTTGATGAACTTTACGATCCATTAGAGGGCTGCTGGCTATGGAAAGAGCATCTGAGGGAAAAAGGGAAAAATGTCAGCAGCCAACTGAGTCAAGTTTTGGATAAGTTGCTGAAAGATTATGTGAAAGAACGCTATCAATCAGCCGCTGAAGTTTTGAAAGACTTAAATGCTGTATCTACCCCACCACCGCCAAAATCTCAGAATTGGAGATGTGTCCACACCCTCATAGGGCATTCAAGCTGGGTTCGTTCTATAGCTATCAGTCCGAATGGGCAGACTCTTGCCAGTGGCAGCAATGACAAAACCATTAAGCTGTGGCAGGTGGACAGTGGCAAGCTGATTCATACTCTCACCGGGCATTCAAGTTGGGTTCGTTCTATAGCTATCAGTCCAGATGGGCAGACTCTAGCTAGTGGTAGTGGAGACAGCACCATTAAACTGTGGCAGGTGGATAGTGGCAAGCTGATTCGCACTTTCACGGGGCATTCAAGGTGGGTTCATTCTGTTGTTTTTAGTCCGGATGGGCAGACTCTAGCTAGTGGTAGTGGGGACAAAACCATGAAGCTGTGGCAGGTGGGCAGTGGCAAGCTGATTCGCGATTTTACGGGGCACTTAGACTATATTTTTTCCGTTGCCTTTAGTCCGGACGGGCAAAGTCTTGCCAGTTGCAGTCAGGATTACACTATCAAGCTGTGGCAGGTGGGCAGTGGCAAGCTGATTCAGACTCTCACAGGGCATTTAAGCCGGGTTTATTCTGTTGCTTTTAGTCCGAATGGGCAGACTCTTGCCAGTGGTAGTGGAGATAAGACTATCAAGATTTGGCACTTGGAGACTGGTAAGCTGATTCACAGCCTCACTGGATATTCAAATTCGGTTTGTTCCGTCGCTTTTAGTCCGGATGGGCAGACTCTTGCCAGTGGTAGTGGAGACAACACCATTCAGAATTGGTCGATTGACAGTGGTAAGCTGATTCACACCCTCAGAGGGCATTCAAATTTGGTTTATTCAGTTGCTTTTAGTCCGGATGGGCAGACTTTAGTCAGTGGCAGCGAGGACAAGACTATCAAGATTTGGCGGTGCGATTAACTGGGCGAGAACTAATGCAAAGCGCGGCTCCTAGTCCATTCTTTGGGCATTAGATAAAATTGAGCTGCAACGTGAAGGCGAGATACTCGACTTTTTTAAAAAGTCGGGTATCTGAAACGCTACCAATCATAGAAAAACAAAATTTTCTAATTTTTACCAAGAACCACCTGTATATTTTTCAACAATTCCTCTGACGTGTAGGGCTTTGGTAAAAATGTTTTGACGTTATTACCAGCGATTTCAGTTATCTGGTAATTAGATGTAAGGCCGCTAACTGCAATAATCTTGACCTGTGGATTGATTTTTTGCAAAGCCCGGATAGTCGTTATACCATCCATAGCTGGCATCATCATATCGACTAATACAGCGTTAATATCTTGCTTGTGTTCTGCATATAGCACCAATGCCTCCACTCCATCAGTAGCGGTTAAAACCTTGTAATTATAGGTTTCTAGAGAAATTTTCGTAAGCTCTCGAATTGAATATTCATCATCAACAACGAGAATTAATTCTCCTTGTCCTCTAGGCAATTCATGAGGCAAGCTTTTCGTCTCATCTGGTATCGTTGCCTGCGTTACGGGTAAGTAAATATAAAACTGCGTTCCTTGCCCCACTTCGCTAAGTACCTGCACAAATCCACCGTGACTTTTAACGATACCCATCACCGTTGAAAGACCTAAGCCAGTACCTTGTCCTATCTCTTTTGTTGTGAAAAATGGCTCAAAGATTCTATCTATTATTTCCCTTGAGATTCCCATCCCTGTATCGGATACAGTAATGACAACGTAAGGGCCAACCTTAGCGTCAAGATTCATCCGGACATAGTGTTTATCAACCCATAGATTCCTGGCACCAAGCTCTAAAGTTCCCCCATTTGGCATTGCATCCCTAGCATTTACGCAGAGATTCATCAATACTTGGTGCAGCTGAGTTGCATCCCCAGAAATAGTCCAAAGATCGAGCATGGGGATATCGGTGCGGATTTCAATCGCTCTAGAAAACGTCTGTTTAACAATCTGCTCAATTTCTTTAATAATGTGCCTTACTTGCAGAGTGGTTCGCTTCCCTTCGACTCCTCGCACAAATGACAGCACTTGTTTAACGAGATCGGCACTTCGTTGAGTATTGGTTTCTAGTGTTTTTAGTATTCGCCGGCTCTGCTCATCCTGAAGTTTGTGTTCCAAGATTTGAACAGACATTAATACAGGTGCTAGGGCATTGTTGAGATCGTGGGCAATCCCGCTTGCCAGAGTGCCGATACTCTCCATGCGCTGTGCCCGAAGAAACTGGGCTTCGAGTTGTTTCCTCTCTGTAATATCGGTATTAACAGTTAAGATGAATTTGGGTTGTTCTTCTTCATCCCGAACGAGAGTCCAGCGACTTGCAACGATAATATTTTTCCCGTCTTTTGTGACTTGATGCAATTCACCCTGCCACTCGTTTTCTTGGGCAAGAATATTCTGATTTTTTTGGAGTTGTGGTGAAATTTCCTTGTATAAAAGTTGATTAGCATTCTTACCAAAAACTTCTTCTGTCTTCCATCCGTACAAACGTTCAGCCCCTTTGTTCCAAAATAGGATTTGGTTGTTCAGGTCTCGGACGAGAATTGCATCGGTTGTAATATCAAGCAAAGCCGCTTGTTCTTGGATTTTCCGATCTGCCTGTTTGCGCTCGGTGATGTCAAGGACAAAACCGACAACGTTTGGTTGAGATGGTTCCATCAGCGCTGCACCAATCATCACTGGAACGCGACGACCATCTTTGGAAATAAATTCTTTCTCGTAGGGAGTACAATTGCCAGAACTGAGGAATTGTGCGATCGCGTCTTCGTCTAAATGGCGATATTCGGGCGGAGTAATTTCATCCCAACGCAAACCTCCCGTTGGCAGTTCCTCCCGCTCATATCCCACCATCTGTAGAAAGGCATCATTCGCTTCGGTAATATTGCCCCGAAAATCTGCGAAAATAATCCCAATGATATTCGATTCAACCAAGCATCTAAATCGAGCTTCGCTTTCCTGGAGCGCTATAAATGCTTGCTCTCGTTCTGCTTCTGCTTGTTTGCGTTCGCATATCTCCTGTTCTAAACGTATATTTTGGTCTATCAGTTTTTTGGTCAAGCAACGCAGGCGTAGGTGGATGCTGACACGGGCTAAAACTTCTTCATGCTGGAGCGGTTTAGTAATGTAATCTACCGCCCCAAGATTCAACCCTTTGACCTTATCCACTGTCTCACTCAGCGCGGTCATAAAAATTACGGGAATATCTTGAGTTACTTGATTCGCTTTTAGGCGGCGGCAAGTTTCAAACCCATCTATTCCGGGCATGAGTACATCTAACAAAATTAGGTCGGGTGAAGCATACTCGGCACTTTCAATTGCACTTTCGCCATCTTCAGCCACTAAAACTTGGAAGCCGGAATGAGCCAGGAAATCGAACAGCATTCCCAAATTGGTAGGAGTGTCATCAACGATTAAGATAACTCCTTTTTCAACCGTATCAACACTCATTCATACCTCTTAAATTCTGTAATAAACTATAAGACTTGTTTCTCTTTAAAACCTTACCGAATTGACAAAATGGGTAGTATACGGAATCAACTGCCGATCCAACCCCTCAAGGTAAGCGATCGCTCTACGACGCCTCTAAAATCGTCTTTCCTTGCCTAGATCGAGCAAGTCTGCGATTTCCTTGGCAGGCGGAGGGTACTCTTGACTTTGAATGCGCCACTCATCAGTTGAACTAATTGACAGCGAATTGCCAATTTTAATCCCGTTCCTTTTGCATCCGGTGCAATACCAATTCCTGTATCTGCCACCTGAAACTGGGTTCTCTCCGTTTGGTAGCCCACTTTGAAAGTTATAACGCCAATTTCTGTAAACTTGACTGCATTGCGAAGTAAGTTAATTAAAACTTGCCGCAATTAGATCGCCTCGCGTCTGAAGATGGGTTTATAAACTTCCTTTAATCGAGAGGATTTACCAATTCCTAACCGCATTTTTAAAGGGTTCCTTTTTTTGCCCTTGATTTGGACTGCAAGCAATCCACCTTTGTATAGATTTTAAGATATTTTTCCTTATTTAAAATTACACCAAATCGTCAAGAAACGTAACGAATTTATAAATTTTTTAGCTTTTGATAACCGAAACTTTTGTTTGTATTTTTAGTATTAAAAATTTATTAAATTTTCAATGTTTATTGCAAACGTCATATAAGAAACAGTTTTAAATGATTCAACCAACCCAATTGGATAGACAAATGTGGCGGTTTTCTTTCTCCTCAGAGATAACGCCTCGCTGGATAATAAGCTTAGGAGGCGAAAAACGTCATGAAACTCACAATACTGGTTGCCGCCGCTTTATCGGTGCCGCTATCGCTGGCGACGCCCGTACAAGCGGCAAATATGGGGCACGTCAAACGATTGCTGGAAACGAAAGAATGCGTAGGGTGCGACCTTTCCGGTGCTGATTTAAGCGGTGCCGACTTGAGAGAAGCGAACCTGCAACGGGCTAACTTAAGGAAAGCCAACCTAACCGGAGCCAATCTGGCTGGTGCTAACTTATACGTAGCGGACTTAGATCGCGCCCAGCTCAGAAACGCTAACTTACAAAATGCCATCCTAAGATTTACGCGCTTAACGGATGCCAACTTAGAAGGTGCTGACCTGCAAAAAGCGACTTTGAGATTTGCAAACTTGACAGGTGCCAAGCTGAAAAATGCCAACTTGCTTGGGGCTGACTTAAATAGTGCTAATTTATACCAGACAAATATCCGATGAAGAATTCTGCCTGGTATCGTTATCCCCGATAATTTAGGTGCATTTAGAACTAAACGCGATCGCCTCTTTTAACTGCCGCACATCACCTGGCGCATAGTTCGCATATTCACAGGCAGTTCTAGCTGCATTGCCTGTTCGATGAAAATTGACGGCACTGGGATATTGGGCGTTGCTTTTACTGTATAGGTGAGCAAAGTGCCATTCTCGTAATCTTGCAAACTTAAGTCAGCACAGAAATCGGTAAAAGTACCTTTTTCCAAGCGAAAATGAATTTCCTGCTGCACGATCTCAGACACACTCAGATAAGCCTCAACCTGAAGACTGAGAAACAGGAAAGTTTTCGTGGCAACTTGGTAAACACTCTTGGAACTCGTCCCTTCCGGTAAGCCAACAGGCGAGGAGACGTTGGAGTGCAGTACCTCAGAGTGAGTAACATCTGGGAAATATTGCACCCAACGGGGATAGTCTGTCACTTGTTGCCAAACGCGCGATCGCTCGATTGGCAAATACATTTGGGCAGTAACAGCACCCCCCCAAGTAGAACGCAATTGCGTTTCTATCAAAATCTCACCTTGCAAAAGCGCCGTTGAGTATCTCTTGCTCAGCGACAAGTCTGAGGCGGCATCCATCGAGTCCGACGGAAAAAGTATACTCATACTGACTCAGCTACTCCTCAATCAATAGTAATTCGATGTCAAGCTAACACAGGTTGTCTCAGACGTGGAAGGCAAGGTATGTTGGCTAATCTCCTAATTTGATCCTACATCGCTGTTTCAGCAACTCAGTATGTAACAATGATGACCATAATTCCTCAAGCATGTCAGGAGCCAAGGAACGTGAGTTGCTCTCCCAACCCAGGCACCGCAATTTTGTTGTATCGCTGGCATTGCTTTAGTGATTACAGCGATTATCGTGGTACTGAAAGGATCGGGCGTTCTGAAGCAGCTTCGACTACGTCATCTGGGCGTTAGTTCTCTTTACCTTGGTTGCTGGTATCCTCGGCGGCATTCGCAGCTTGGGCGGACGTAGCCGATGGCAATATTCTGTTTTAACCATTTATTTGGTCGAGTCTGTGAGCCAAACTCCTAACCCTGAAACCCTGATTTCTTCTATTTTTGCCAGTGTTGTAGGGCTGACAATTGCGGTGTATCTGTTGCGAGGATTTGGAATTCTCACGTTCATCCCTGGCGGCGTTATCTGGATATTAATTTTGCTTTCAATTGCGAGTGGGATTACTTACGGCGTTCAGCGCACTCGCCGATAATTGCTTTCTTTTTCAAAGTTTGTTAAGTCATTTAGTATCTTTAAATACATTTAATATCAACCTTCGGGGCGATTCGCTGGAATTGTCATGTTCGCTATTCTCCAAGAGAAATTAACAAAAATTAAAAAACAAATTTCAGGAGAAGTGAATGACCGCGACAAACCCAACTACACAGCCAAGTGTTTCCACCGTAGAACGCAGTATCTCAGCCGTTTTCAAAGAGCGCGAACAAATTGAGAAAGTGATTCACCGCTTGCTCGATCGTGGGATTTCCCGCGACGATATTTCAGTAATCGGCAAAAACTTTCATTCCGAAACTCGCATTGCTGGATTCATCACCAAAAAAGATGTGATTTTAGGCGGGCTAAGAAGCGGCGGCATCTTTGGTTCCTTGTTTGGTTCAGCCCTTGGCTTGCTGACTGGTGTGGGAGTGCTGTTCATTCCTTTTGTGGGTTCAGTCGTCGCGGCAGGACCCATTGGTGCGGCGTTGCTGGGTGCAGCAAGTGGTGCTTTAGCGGGTGCAGCGGGCGCTGGTTTAGTCTCTGCTTTGGTCGCTTTGGGAATGCCAGAAGACAAAGCTGCCATTTATCAAACTCGCGTCGAAGCTGGAGATTTTCTGGTAGTTGTAGAAGTCTCTGCCAATCAATCCGGTGAAATTCAGCTGCTGCTAGAAAGTGCTGGTGGCGAAGAAGTGCATACCAGCGAAACCACATTACCCCGCAAACGCGCTGGGAAACTGGAAAGTCCTAGCGATTTGTCCCCGGAAGTTCGTTCTCACCTCTCAGAGGATGCTCAAAGGACATTTATCGCCAATTACAACAAAGCGCTAGAAGACTCTGGCGATGAATCCAAAGCCGAACATCATGCCTGGGATGTTGTTTCTGAACAATTTGAACAAGATGAACACGGCTTTTGGTCGAAGGCTAAAGCAAAGCTGTAGCAACTGAGCGGTTGAAAGTGCGTCTACAAGAGAATTAACCTGCTGGCGTGGGTTTCAAAACTTTTGATTCGGCTTAAGGCAAGTGCGATTCAGCGATAGTCCTTGGCTCAAAACTTAAGTTTCTCGAACATGAACAATGGGTTGTGCAAAAGCCGGTGTAACTTCGATTACGTCGGCTTTTAGTATTATGTATAGGCAAATGTTGAGGAGCGATAATGAAGAAGTATATATGTACAGTTTGCAACTACATCTACGATCAACAACAGGGCGACCCAGATAGCGGTATCCAACCGGGTACGGCATTTGAAGATATCCCGGAAGACTGGGTATGTCCTACGTGTGGAGCCACAAAAGGGGATTTTGAACCATACGACGGGTAGAGAGATAATATCGCATCTGTACGGAAATATTCCGTGAAATCGGCAATAGCTTGATTGTGCAACCTTTAAAAGTAGTAGTGATTGGCGGTGGGGCAGCGGGTTTTTTTGGTGCAATTACCTGTGCCGAAACTTATCCCCAGGCGCAAGTAATTTTGTTAGAAGCTGGACGACAACCCTTATCTAAAGTTCGGATTTCTGGCGGCGGGCGATGCAATGTTACTCATGCTTGCTTTGACCCGGCTGGTTTAGTGCAATATTACCCCAGAGGTGGGAAAGCACTTCGGGGGGCTTTTAGTCGTTTCCAAGCTAAAGATACAGTCGTTTGGTTTAGCGATCGCGGCGTCCAATTGAAAACTGAACCGGATGGACGGATGTTTCCAATTACAGATAGTTCCGAAACTATTGTGGATTGTCTGTTTGAGGCAGCAAGGGCATCTGGAGTGCAGATTCGCAGGGGAACACCTGTTGATAAGATTTTCCGGCAAGTGACTTCATTGAATCAACCACTCGACACCGGCTTTGAGATCCAGTTGAAGTCAGGAGAGATCCTCAAGTGCGATCGCATTCTCCTCGCTACCGGCAGCAATCCCCAAGGCTACCGCTGGGCAAAAACTTTAGGACACACGATTGAACCACCCGTTCCCTCTCTATTCACCTTTACGATTTCCGACACCCGGTTGCAAGATTTAGCCGGAGTCAGCGTGGAAAGTGCGCGTCTGCGTTTGGGTGTCGGTAAAACTCAGTTAGAACAAATCGGACCATTACTGATTACCCACTGGGGTTTGAGTGGCCCTGCTGCCTTGAAACTGTCGGCTTGGGCAGCTAGAATGCTGCACGATTGCAATTATCGAACAACGTTGCAAATTAATTGGCTACCCCAGTACAACCCGGAAAAGCTGCGGGAAATGCTTTTGGCGGTCAAGTCCCAATTGCCCCAACGCGCCATTTCTACCAGTTGTCCGCTGCCCTTACCTCGACGCCTCTGGCAGAGTTTAATTGCTGCTGTGGGGATTAGTGGGGAACAGCGTTGGGCGGAATTATCTAATAAAGTTCTCAATCAGCTAATTCAAGAACTTTCCGAGGGTAAGTACCAAATTCAGGGGAAGGGTGTCTTTAAGGAAGAATTCGTTACCTGTGGCGGCGTCAACTTAAAGGAAGTGAACTTTAAGACAATGGAAAGCCGCATCTGTCCGGGACTTTACTTTGCCGGAGAAATCCTCGATATTGACGGCGTCACGGGTGGCTTTAACTTTCAGAGTGCCTGGACGACTGCTTACTTAGCGGGTCAGGCAATGGGCAACGAAGAAATTAAAAATTAAAAATTAAAAATTAAAAACCCAAAAATTTAATTTTTAATTGTGTCTTGGCGGTGCGAATACTTGATGAATCTCTTGTATAGCTGCCAATTCATTTACAGTTGTCCATGAATATGCCGATGAAATTTCACGAAATTGTCGAAAAACTGGGTACTACTGCCGCCTGCAATAGTTTGACCTCAAATACAGATTGCAACCCGGAAATTACGGGAGTAGCACCCGTCGATGAGGCTGCCATTGGCACACTCAGCTACATAGAGGGCGCGAAATTTGCGGCTTTTGTGGGAAAAACCTTTGCCAGTGCCTTAATTTTACCGCCGGATGAAAAGTTACAAGCACAAGCATCTGAGCGGCGAATTGCCTGGATTGCGGTATCCGATCCGCGATTAATGTTTGCCGCCGCGATCGCGCTTTTCTATAAACCCTTCCGTCCAGGGCCAGCAATCCATCCCACAGCAGTCATTCATCCCGACGCCAAAATTGGTCAAGATGTTTACATCGGCGCTCATGCAGTCCTTGAGGCGGGTACAGAGATTGGAAATGCTGTCATCATTCACCCGAATGTAGTCATTTACCCAGACGTGCAGATAGGCGATCGCACGGTATTACACGCTAATTGTTCCATTCACGAACGCACCCGCATCGGCGCAGATTGCGTCATTCATAGCGGTGCTGTCCTCGGTGCGGAAGGCTTTGGGTTTGTCCCCACTCCGACTGGCTGGTTCAAAATGGAGCAGTCTGGCTACACTGTTCTGGAAGATGGCGTCGAAGTGGGTTGCAATAGCACCATTGACCGCCCCGCTGTGGGGGAAACCCGCGTCGCCCACAACACCAAAATTGATAACTTGGTGCATATCGGTCACGGCTGTAAGGTAGGCTCCAACTGCGCCTTAGCCGGACAGGTAGGGATGGCAGGCGGCGTTACTGTCGGCAATCGCGTGCTATTAGCCGGACAGGTAGGGATTGCGAATCAAGCGCATATTGGAGATGGCGCGATCGCTACTGCCAAAGCAGGCATCCACAATGATATTGAACCTGGTGCCATTGTTACTGGCGTCCCAGCGATTCCCCACAAAGTATTCCTAAAAGCAGCAGCCATCTACCATCGTCTCCCGGAGATGTATCAAACTCTCAGGCAGCTACAACGACACCTAGGAGACAAGAAATAAAATTTACAGAAATGTATATACGGCTAAAGCCGTATATATTCATCTCCTGTAAAAGGCTTTTTCTATCTCTTGAGTGATAACAAACACAAGCAGGAGTTTCCAGCTATAGAGGGATTTGGATTCTCTTGATACTCGTATAAATTAAGAGTAACAAAAGAGGAGATTCACCCATGAAAAATTCAAACTTGTCTAAACTAATGAGTGCTGGTGTTCTTGCAGCTAGCGTCGCTCTGGTTCCCATGACCCTACCTGCTTCTGCCCAGACTGATACGACTACATCTCCCGGTACCACCAATACAGCTCCTAGCCAAGGCGTAGACAATACAAATACAAATACTGAAGGCGATCGCGGTTTTGATTGGGGTTGGTTAGGATTGTTGGGCTTAGCTGGTTTGGCAGGTCTTGCAGGTCGTAAGAATCACGAAACGACCGCTTACCGCGATCCCAACGAAGTCGGTTCCTCTACTTATCGCCGCTAAAGCTGATTAACAGCTTGTTCATAGACATTTATTGTCTGTCCGTCACTTTTAAAACCAATTTGCTGGATGTCGTCCTGTTGGAAATCCATCGATTGGAAACATAAGAACAGGAGATTTAAACATGAAAAATTCAAACTTGTCCAAATTGGTGAGTGCTGGTGTTCTTGCAGCTAGCGTCGCTTTGGTTCCCATGACCCTACCTGCTTCCGCCCAGACCGATAGTTCAGCTCCCGGTACCACCAATACAGCTCCCGACACCACCACCACTGCTCCGAGTCAAGGCGTAAACAACGCCGATTATGAAGGCGATCGCGATTCTAATTGGGGTTGGTTAGGACTGCTGGGTTTAGCTGGTTTAGCTGGTTTAGCTGGTCGTAAACACGACGACCGTGTAGCTTACCGCGACCCAAATGAAGCCACTTCTTCTACTTATCGTCGGTAAAGTACAACACAAGTTTCGCCGTAGTTACGTAACATTGACAACTACGTTTTAGAAACAACTTTAATAATTCCTGGTGGAGACGAATATCCATCAGGAATTTTGTTATTTATGCTTTTTGCTAATATAGCAATCCTCTTGAATGTGCATGAGCTTATCGGGAATACTGACAAGAACTTATTGCCGATTACCGATGATCAGCTTGCACAAACGATGTTGATTTTCACGGCTTTGCTGAGTCATTAGCCGCTTTAGGATGCTGCCTGCAATTCATTTAGACGTACCAAAACCTCGCTACTGTGAATTGCAGGATTGATCCCTGTAAATGTCTCGCGTAGCACTCCCTGTGCATCGACAATGAAGGTGTGGCGCATCGAGACAAATCCAATCCAAGAACCGTAAGCTTTGCTCACCTTGCCATCTGTATCAGCCAGCAGTGGAAACTTCAGCTTTTCGGAATCGCAGAACTTGGCATGAGAATCAACAGAATCAGCACTGACGCCAATAATTTGAGTATTTTTATCCAGGTATTTCGGCAAGTCTTGCTGAAATCTGCGGGCTTCTAGAGTGCAACCAGAGGTGAAGTCTTGGGGATAAAAGTAGAGAACCACCCATTGACCCCGGTAATCGGAGAGGGAGACTTCGCCATCGCCGGTATTCGTTGGCAGGGTAAACTCTGGAGCCGATTGATTTACTGCGGGCAGCTTGCCGCCGAGTGCAGCCGCTGATGGTGTAATGCTTAACCAGGTGATGAGGGCGAAAAAACTTGCGAATAGAGTATTGAGGAAGATGCGACGAGAATTCATGATGAAAAGCGAAAACTGAACTTAACATAAGTTTACAGTTTTAATTCGCTCTCCACTTTTATCTGAATATTCCTGGTTAATGGGGGTCGCAGTCTGTCAGGCTTGCCGCGAAGGGTTCATTTACCATAGAGGCAAGGGTTGAGCGCATTGGGAATCAAACCATCAAAATTTTAATCAAGTAGGGGCGCAAAGCTTTGCGCCCCTACTGCAAACTCAAGAAATGACTGGATTAGCCTTTTTGGAGTTCTTTTTTAGGTTTGTAGTAAACCTTCGCCCCTGTATCCGTTACAAAATGACAAGAAGGGTTAGAGCGTAGGAAGGCTTGGAAAACTGACCGCTCGGATTTTCGGTAGTAATTGCCCAAAATAGGTTTAATCGCCTCAGTTGCTGTCTTCAGGTGGTAGTGAGGAATGCTGAGGAATATGTGATGAGCTACATGGGTGCCAATATTATGGTGAATATTATTGATAAACCCATAGTCGTGGTCAATCGTAGATAAGGCACCCTTGAGAAAATACCAGTCTTTCCCACGATACCAAGGAATATCCGGGTCGGTATGGTGCAGAAATGTTACCAATGCCAGCCAGACGACAAAAACCTCGTAGGGGCCTACATAATATTTGACCAGCCACATCCAGCCCCACTGATAAGTTAACCAGCCCAAGCAACCCAGCATCAGCGTCCAGAGGGTTGCGCTAGTGATGACATCCCATTTTTCTGAGGGTCGAAACACAGGGTTACTGGGGAGAAAGTGAGAACCAGGCTTTCCAGGAGTCCCTTTAAACAAGTACAACGGATAAGCCACCAGTAAGGCTAAGGCATTAAAGCGGACAAATTTTTCATACGCGGGCATCTCCCGATACTGGCTTTCTGTAACGGGATACCAGCTTTCATCCGTGTCAATGTTGCCGGTATTTTTGTGGTGAGTTCGGTGGCTGATACGCCACCCATGATACGGCACGAGGATGGGAATGTGTGCCAAATGCCCAATCAGGTTATTTACCCATTTTTTTCTGGAAAAAGAACCGTGACCGCAGTCGTGTCCGACGACAAACAACGCCCAGAACATTGTTCCCTGCGCCAACCAAAATACAGGCCAAACCCACCAGGAATCCAGATAGCTAGCGATCGCGTAGAGGATGCCGATTATCCCTACATCCACTAGAAAATAGAACAGCGATCGTTTGGTGGAGGGCACAAAGCACTCTGGGGGAATGGCGGCTTTCAAGTCTTGAAGGGTAAAGGGGGGTTCTGAGTCACCCAAATATAATTCTTCTTCGACAGGATTATTTAACTCTATGAGCTTAGATTGCACAAAGTTTCCAATTTTACGTAACTGTAGACCAAAAGGCATTATTCTACAGCCGCGCCATCAGTGCAATTAACGCTATAAAGACCGATTAGTCAAGAGTATGGCTGTTGTTTACCTACAAAATCTATTCTGTGGAAAATGCGGTTGCTCATGTAGCATTTAGTATGGTATAGAACAAATACACTTTGATGCAGCCCTTGATGGAGGGACTGGCTTGAACGGGTTCGCAACTACGGCAAGTCGGGGCAACCAATCGGCTCCTTCTGGCATGGAGAGTTTCCGGGAAGCGATCGCAATTGACAGGTTAAACAGTCATTCAACAAAAAGAAACTGGTTAAATCCGGAAAAATCTGCGGAAAAATCTTACCTTAGGGTGTAGTAAGACCCGTCTTGCCAGAAAAGCCGTGTCCTCTCCAAAATCAATTGCTTATAAGATCGGGCGATTAATCATGTGGAAACCCTCTCAAAGCCGTACCACCCTGATTGTTCTATCCAGCTCCCTGGCGTTTGGGATTCTTGGCTGTAATAACGATGCAGCAAGCCCTCCTAGCCCACCAGCCGCCTCAGCCCCAGCGACGCCTGCTGCTAGTGCAAGTCCCGTGGCGGCTGTTGCCAGTTCTGCTGCTGCTACTCAACCGGCTAAACCTGCCTCAACAGCTAAGCCAAAAGCATCCACGGCGACTAAAAAAACACCCGTTAACCAACCGATTAAGACTGGCCCTGACACTTATAACGAAGCGATTGATACTGCCCTTGGCGCGATCGCGATTAGTGAATCTGCCAAAAGCCGAGATGATTGGCAATTAGTTGCCAGCCGGTGGCAAGAGGCAATTGAATTAATGAAAGCTGTGCCAACTTCTAGCCGCAACCATGCGATCGCTCAAAAGAAGCTGCCTCAATACCAGCGCTTTCTAGCCTCGGCTCAGAAACAAGCGGCTCCTCCGCCCAAGCCCAAACCCATTGGACCTGCAATCGTTAACAAACCCTTTTTCACGGTTCCCATCAAACGCCGACAAGGGGACACGATTCCTGTTGTTGACGTGACATTTGATGGCAAAAAGAAATATGAAATGTTTCTGGATACAGGGGCAAGTAAAACGTTGATCACCCGACAGATGGCTTATGACCTAAAGGTGAAACCTGTAGGAATGGCGAACGTAAAGACGGCGAATGGAGTAGCTGGGATATACTTTGGGTTTGTTAATTCGATGCAACTGGGTGGAAATCTCGTCAAAGATGTGCTGGTAGGAATCGGACAACCCGACTTGGACATTGGACTGCTAGGACATGACTTCTATGACGGCTATGACATCACCATTAAAAAAGATGTGGTGGAGTTTCGTCGCCAGCGCTGAAGAACGAGCGCGATTTTAATGGGGTACAGTGTATTTTGACTCCCTACTACCCTACAAAAGGCTACCGCGTACACACAAGTCGGTGGTCTTCCTAAGCCCCGCTTCGTTTGCGAAGCATATGCCGTTAGGCTATAGCCCAGAGGGGCTTTGAATATGGCTCCCCTTCTCACCCCTTCGGAGTAAGCAAGGTACTTAGGAAAGGGGCGGGGACTTAGGTCTGAGAGGGCTTCGAGCAAAATTAGTCACTGTACCCGACAAGGGGAGGAAGCTAGATTTTCTGGCTTCTCTTTCCGAAAAGCGGACGCTTGGGGCGTCACCGTGCCGTTTAGTTAGCGATCGCACTGATTGATATTTATTCTAGGAATCACTCCGGAAAAGCTTCGGAACGGGTGCCAAAGTCATAGAGTGGTTAAGTGGGTTATCAAAACTGGCTATGCCAACACTGACACCAGACCAGCGCAATTACTACTACCTCTTAGAAGCGGAACGAACTGGCATTCACAAGCCGATTCTGGCAGCGCTTTATCAAGTGCTATCTTCACCGCAGTTTTCGGACGGAGAAAAGGGACTGGGCATCTCCCCAGCGAATCGCATTCCCCTACAGGAGGTGGATTCTTTTCCCAAACAAGTGCAATATGCTGCCAATACTATCCGCAGTTTAAGTAACAATCTGGTCGCTCAGGGGTGGAAAGGAGCGGATCTGTGGGACGTACAAAAAGGGCGCTACAGCGATCGCTTTATTCAAGCTGTGGCTGATGGTTATGCACCGCCAGCAAGCGAACCGACAGCAGCGCGGTTGGAAGCCAGCGATGGCAAGGCGTTACTGCAAGCGTACCTAAAAGACATCGAAACCGATTTCAGTGCAGAAGGCTTGCCCCACAATCTTGCCTACCTGGATAAGGCGCTACTGACCCTAGTGGAGCGAGTTCCAGAATACTATACTGGCTTGCCTCATCAACGGGATGCTGCCCTGGAAGTGGTGCGGATGTGGCGTCAGATGGATACAGAAGAAGCCGCGATCGCGTCTTTGCTGTCTCCTGGCACAGTCATTGGCGATAACTTCGAGGAATCCCAGATGGATGTTCCTCTCAAACAATTTATCCAGCGAATTTCTCCCAATTACTCCGGTTATCCCTATCAGCGAGAAGCCCTGCTGCGGCTAGCCCAGCTGTGGCGTCAGCTAGAATCGCGGGAAGTTGCGATCGCTTCTTTGAAAAACAACACCTCCGCCGATACAGGGATTAAAATTGTCGATCCGGCCCTGATTGCCTTTATCCAGCGCATCCCGCAGTACTATCAAGCTTCAGGCAACCAACGCAACGCGCTAACTGAATTAGTTCGGATCTGGCGAAAGTTGGACTCTCGCGCTTCCGCGCTGGCATCATTGGGAATCGACCCTCTACTGCTGAGTGGCACGACAAGCGATCGCACCAGGTTATCGAGTCTTGCCGCCCAGCTAGATCGAGAATTGCTGAATTTTGTTCGGCGTCTGCCGATTGAATATAAAGAAATCGACCACCAACGAGAAGCTTTAATCCGCCTGGTTCAACTTTGGCGCGATTTGGCAACCAGAGATCAAGCCATTCGCTCCTTATTTGAGGATCTCAAACGCATGAATCAGGCACGGAAAGATTCTCCGGACGCCGCACCCAAGCCGGTTCCAATCGCTGTCGCCAAGCGTCCCGACAGGTGGACGCTAAGGAATATTCAGCTGTCTGCCCCCATCGTTCCGGATGGCAACTTTACCTGGGCAGAAGCTACCCACGGCGGCACCCGAATGCCTCCTAACCAGGCGACGCTGGATGCCATGATCCGGATTGCGAGACTCGCACAAAGGGCACGCGATCGCATTGGGCGACCCTTCATCATCACTAGCTGGTATCGACCTCCAGCGATCAATCGTGCAGTTGGTGGGGCAAGATACAGCCGTCATATTGTTGGAGATGCAATAGACTTTCTCTGCGAAGGTCTTTCTGGCGATCAACTTTACTGGTCTCTCGACCCTTGGTGGCCCGGTGGTTTGGGTCGTTACACCAGCTTCCCGAACCTGTGTCATCTTGATGCGCGAAGCTATCGGGCACGCTGGCGAAACTAAAGTGAGGCACAGAGGTACACAAAAGCTCCTCTTTCTATCAATGGTGAGCGGTTAGGGTTGGCTGACAAATCTTTCCGTATAGGTTGGGTTTCCCGCTGTTGAACCCAACCGCAGCCAGTGTTTCGTTGGCTCCGTGCGGGAATGAAACCCAACCTTGTATTTGTACTTCCGCAAGGAAACTCCAAAACATTTGGCTTTTCCACAACCCTACTAATCTTTATCCGGTTTCCGGAGGAGAAAACAAAAATTTAATCTACGGTTTGCCTATCGGGATATGAAGGTATACAATAAAAACATTCTGCTAGAATCATGTCCATAGTAAAAACATTTCTATACCTATAGATAGATGAGCGATCGCATTGGACACTTAAAACACACCTGGGTACAATCTCATAATCCTTCACATCCAGCATTGAGATTGCAACAACAGCAACAAACAGAGCCGATGTTCTACTATTTTGCTTACGGTTCTTGTATGTGCCCGGTCGATTTAAAGCGTACATTCGGCGAGAACACCCATAGTTACGTGATTGGTGCTGCCACACTGAAAGGATATCGGCTAGGATTTTATCGTCGCTCAGCGCTTCGTAACTGTGGTGTTTTAGATATGGTAAAAGATCCATCAGCCTCAGTTGAAGGAGTTCTGTATCGACTACCGTGGAGATTGAGCGATCGCTTAGATGAACGCGAAGAAGTCCCTCAAGGCGGTTATCGCCAGGAAATGGTCAACGTTTCCTGCCAAGGTCGGACATATACCAGCGTTCGTACCTACGTTGTCGTTAATAAATTAGCAGAAGAACTCGCCCCCAATGACTGGTACTTTAACGTTGTCCTGCGCGGTGCCTTAACCTGCGGGCTTCCAGAACAGTATTGCTGGCAACTGTTTAACCATATGCATCAGTTACAACAGCGCCACTGGGTCTCATCAGTCTCTACGGTTCGTTTAGTTAGCGGTAATTGATCGTTCGTCATTCGTCATTAATGATTCGTTTTTGGTCAGCAATTCTGAGCAAACACCCAAAAGCTCATGACAACTGACAATTCCCCCGTATTTATTATTTATTAAAATACTTGTAGGGTAGTTAATTTTTACCCTCATCCTAGATATTGCTAGGCTTAAAATGTAAACATACATTTTTTGTAAATTCTTGGTGTATGTTTACAAAAGCAAAATTTCTAAGCATATTATTAGTAACATTCATTATTGTATCCGCTATTCATATTTATTCCAAAAATGCTTCAAAGATTCCTCAAGTTCAAGTACAAAAAATAATAAGCAGAGAAAATACAGCTAATAATTTATGCGATTGCCAAAGCCAAGAATGGCAATTCAGCATAGAATTTATCAGAACGGATCATCAAGGAAATACAAAGGCTAAAGGTGCAAATTATGTTCTTATTTTTGATCCAAAATCTCCGAAACTAGATTTTAAGGTTAGTCTTGCTTTAGCCCATGAAATTTATGCTAAAGATGCTAAAGGAAGATTCCGCAAAGAATATGTTCCAAAACAGTTTCATGAAATTATAGCCGATGATAATGCAAAACTAAATGGCAAAAAACCGATTGCAGCCATTAACGGGGATTATATAGATCCTGAGAATAAACCCCAAGGCTTGAACATTTCGAGGGGGGTAGAATATTCGGGTTTATTTAAAGATAAGCGGTCTTCTTTTGGAATTTCAGGAGGTACGGAAGCGCGAAAGGCGACGATTCAGATTGGAAAAAGAAACGAGCAAAATTTAAACTATAACTTAGTAGGAGGAAATGGAAGATTTTATAAAGATGGAATATTTAAAGATATTTGTAATGACTTGGGAGAATATGCCTGTAAACACGAAACCAGTCGCTCAATGGCAGCAATTACTTCTAAAGGCTATGTAATTTTATTGGTTAACAACGTCGAAACCGATGGGCCATTGTATCCAGATAAGTTTGATGATGTCCTGAAAGGAATTTCTAACAATCACTGTTTAGGAAATATTCAGGAAGCGATGTTATTTGATGGTGGGTTTTCAACAGCTTTTTACTATAACGACAAAATCTATGTAGAAAACTCTAATCCAATTGGCTCAGTTTTCTTAATTTATAAAACCGAGTAAAACTTTATTAAGCTACTTTTATATTTATAAGTCTCAAGTTTCATCTGCATTTTCTATACAGTCTTCACAGTGATATTTTTTAGGTTACACTTTGCAAGCGGCGTTTAGGTTTATGCAACCGAGTTTACCTCTCATCGAGTATATTGCTATACTCTATTAATTTACTTAAGTTTACTTTTTATCTCAGACAGAGACTTTTCAGTTTCTTTGATTTTTGCTTCTTTTTTTAATTTTTCTAATTTCTCATCCAAAATAATTTCTATCCCTTTTTTTAGACTACTAAAATGATTCAAGCAATCTTCTTCACTTAACTCATGAATTCCTTTACTTAGAATTGAATAAATAATTGTATTTTTAACTAATGATTCAGGCAAAATATCTTTCAATAAACCGATTTTTTCATTAACTCGACTACTGTTGTAAAATTCTTCGTCCCATGCATCTGTTTTTTTAGCTTCTTGATGAGCTTCTTCGACTAAATTTTCAAATATTCTTCTTAAATAAACAAAAGAGCCAATACCGATTTTATGACTGACAAGCCCAATAGCCCTACTGAATTCCTTATATTTTGTTTCACCTAATACTTTTCTATACTTTCCTATCTCGGTCATATTCAAATCAGCAATTGAAGGATATTGACCAATTTTTTGAATTGTACCTTCGCATACTTTAAAACAAAAATGCATCCTATGACTGTTATCCCTGGCGCAGGAAAAATTGACATTAAATATTCTATTATTTAGATTAGATTCTTGCCAACGAATTAGTAAAGGATTTTGATTTTTAGCATTAGCAAGTATTTTTTTGTCTTTAATCGATTTTGACAAATGTCCTAATATAGGTTCGTTAATACCAACCATTTTCTTGAAGGTACTTGGCTTTTTACAATTCAGGCAGAAAGCATCAATCGAACCTTTGAAATTTTCAATTTCCTTAATTAGTTCGGAATTAGGCTCTACTTCAAAAGAACCATAAAGAGGAATTTCCAGAAAAAACTCTATAGGAGAAGGAAATTCATTGTTTAAATTTGCCACCTTTGATACTCCTTGGTAATAAAACTTAAAGCTAAACCTATACCCTAGAACCATAAGCTAGTAGGGTTAGGTGAAAGCTTATGAGTTACATAATAACTACCATATCATCCGATTAGCTTATGCTTACACCTTCAATTTCTGCCTCCGATAATTCATACAATTCGCGTAACTTCTGTAATTTCTCCTCAGAAGGTTGCCAGAAACCTCGCCCATTTGCTTCTATCATTCTCGCAACAATATTGCGGAAAGCTTCGGGATTCGCCTCGCGCAATTTATTCGCCATCTCTGCATCTAAAGCATAGGTATCTACTGCTTGGTCGTATACCCAATCATCGGTAAAATCAACAGTACCACCCCAACCAATTAGTGCTGTCATGCGTTGGGAAATTTCGTAAGCGCCACCGGAACCTTGATTCGCCATTGCTTCTGCCCATTTGGGGTTTAGCAATTTGGTACGGTACTCCATCCTCAGCAAGTCGTCTAAATTGCGAGGCGTGGTGTCTTTAGAGAAGCTTTCGACGAAGCTGGCGCTAACTTTTTTACCGCGTTGTTTTTCTGCGGCTTTTTTCAAGCCGCCAGTGTTGGCGTAATATTCTTGAATATCGGTAAGACCATATTCAACCGAGTCGATTTCTTGGACAATGCGATCGCTTGTTTGCAACAACTGCGTCAGCACTTCCGGTCTAGCTTGTCCTTTGTCTTTTCTACCGTAGCTGAAGACATTGCGATCGCGCCAAGTATCCCCCAATTCATCCCCCGATTCCCAGTTACCATCGGTTACGCGATCGTTCACTAGAGAACCAAAATCACCGGCAGGGTTAGAAAATAATCGCGCTGAGGGATTGTCTACACCTTGAGATTTCAACGCTAAAGCGTGTTTGCGGATAAAGTTTTGGTCTTCCGGTTCCTCAGCATCAGCGGCGCGTTGAAACAAGTCATCCAATAATTCAATAATGTTGATAAAGGTATCGCGGAAAATACCTGAAAGATTCCCCAACACATCAATACGCGGATGACCAACTTCTGCTAAGGGTTTCAATTCATAACGGACAATTCTTCCCGTACCTTCCTTAACAGGTTCAGCACCCACTAATTCCAGCAAAATTCCCAGAGATTCGCCCTTCGTTTTAATCGCATCCAATCCCCATAACATTACTGCTACAGTTTCCGGATAAGAAGCCTGTTCCTTAAGATGTTGGGCGATAATCTTTCTAGCAACTTCTCGACCCCTTTCGTAAGCGGCTGGTGAAGGCATCCGATAGGGATCTAAAGCATGAATATTCCTGCCTGTTGGCAACACACCAGCACCATCCCGCAACAAATCACCACCCGGCGCAGGCGGAATATATTCGCCATTAAGTCCCCGCAGCAAATTAGTGATTTCTTCACTATTTTGTTGCAATAAATCACGTATTTTTATCGCTTCATCTATTAACTCTGGAAGATTAGGATTGATGCGAAATTTAACATTAGGATATGTTTTGTTTAAGGATTCCCAGTGTGCTGACAGTGCTGTCTGTTTGTCTGCGCCTTTAGCAACTGCCTCAATAATGTCTTTTGGTAACTCAAAATAAGCATCAAAATAGCTAATTAGCCCTTCTGGAGTTGGTGGTTCCCCCAGCGTATGCAAACCAGATGAGAAAAGACGATTTTCTAGAACTTGCAGATATTCGTACAGTTTTACTAAGTAAGAATTAAAAACATCTGCACTGAACAGTCTGGCATTCTCAGGAGAGAAGTCAATACCTAAGCGTTTAGCATCCTCAAAAGAACAATCTGCATCCAAACCCGTATCTACAATCTTTTTACAAATTGCTTCCTTGAGGGCGTAATTTTTTTGCGGATCTTCCCGATACTCCGCGATTAAATCGCGCAGCGATACCAATTCTTTGTACAATCCAGCACGACCATAAGGCGGCACATTATGGGAAATCAGTACCCCGTAGCCGCGACGCTTTGCCAACATTGATTCAGAAGGATTGTTCGCCGCATAGATATATAGATTGGGGATATTTCCTAACAGAATATCTGACCAAGAATAGCCCGTATTACCGAGCGGAGATCCGGGCAACCATTCAACCGTTCCGTGCATTCCGAAGTGAACGACAGCATCAGCTTGAAAGTCGTTTTGCAACCACTTATAGAAGGCGGCGTACTGAGGATGAGGTGTTAAATCGCGCTCAAACATTAGTCGCATTGGGTCGCCGGAAATTCCCAAGGGTGGCTGTACGCCTATCCAAATATTTCCTAGCTGTATCCCTCCAATTTGAAATTCATCTCCATAAGTTTTGATGCCAGTTCCAGTGAGGGATTTCCACTGTTTTTCGATGCGAGTCGTTAGCAAATATCCCAGCCAATTTTCTAAGGTTTTAGCGTTAACGCTTGTACTTGCCTGAACTCCGCCGTCAACGGAGGTGAATGATCTTGCCCCCTCCCCGTTCACGGGGAGGGTTGGGGTGGGGTTCTCATCCGCCTCTTTCACTATGCGAATTAATTCTTCCCCATCTTCCGGTAATTTTCCAACGTTGTAGCCTTGGTCTTTGAGGGCGTGGAGGAATTTAATTAGACTTCGCGGTACATTCAATAAAGCCGCTGTCCCCGTCGCCCCATATCCAGGCGGAAAACCATATAAAATCACGGCAATTTTACGTTCAGCCGTTGGCTTTTGTCGCAAGGAAATCCATTTTTTCACCCTTCCAGTTAAACGTTGAACTCGTTCTGGAATCAGATAAATATCTTCTCCTACTAATCCACCGAGGGGAACAGGATCGATTGCCCCATCCAGTTCTGGCAAAGCATATAAAACAACACTTTGTAACCCGCCCACACCCTGCCGTGTCCAAGAATGGATATCTTGAATTAGTAGCGGTGCAGCGACGATATAGGGTACATTCTTGGCAGTTAGAATGCGTTTTGCTACTTCCACTTGTCGCCCTGCTTCCATTGACCCCGCAGGGCCACCGACGAGGGGAAAGCCAATCGTAGAGACAATTGCATCTACTGGAACCGCATCTTCAGACAGAGATGGAGTTTCAAGATTACCGAGTTGTCGCTGTTGCATTTCGTAGTCTGTGGTCATCCAATCCCGCACCGCCACATGACCTTCGACGCCGTTGATAAAGATTGGCAAAGGTATCAACCCAGCTTTCTCAAAGTGGCGAATGAGTTGGGGAATGTAAGGCTGTTTGGTGATAACGTGCTTGCGATAAAGCAGAATGCCGACAACTGGGAATTGGGAATTGGGAATTGGAAATTGGGAATTGGAAATTGGTGAATTCTCTTTGTTTTTATCTTCTCCTTTGCGAAGCTGTTGATACCATTCCAAATATGCCCTTGGGGATTCAAAAAAACCTTGATAATCGGGATGCAGTAATCCCATATTTGGAGTTTCAAGGGGCGGCGGAATTTCTCCTACCTTTAACTGCAAATATTTCTCTGCCAGCGTCCAGAACATCGACGCGACATTTTCTGTTCCACCAGCGTTCCAATAACCGTAAATAATTAGCCAGTTGCGTAAGTCTTGCACTTTTTGCACTGGCACAAATTTTAATAATTTTGGCCCAACTTTTAAAAAGCTAATATAACCGGCAAGTTTGTCTTCTTCTCGCCCGTTGCTGAATTTGTCGAGAATAAATTTAACTGGCTTGGGCATTCCCTTAGGCTTGTCGCCAATTTTGAACGCGCCTATCTGAGTGAGGCTCATCAATTCCAAGGCTGACTCGAAAACGAGGCGAATCGGAATATTTTGCACCCTTTGGCGCAACCACATGACTTGGTCGTAATCAAATAGCAGACTGCCAAAAAAGACATCTGCCCCTTGGAGTGCGGCTTCTACGGCGTCTGGTTCCGTCGTGAGGGCGCGATCGCTAAACACCCGAATATCCAACTCCGGACACCTAGCCTGAGCCAAATGAGCTGCCTTCCGGTACAAGTCAGCGTTGAATGATTCAAACCCAGCAATTAGAACAATGCGTTTCATGCCCAGAGAGATTAAAGGTTCCTACTTTCGATCTTAAGCAGGAACCTTGGGGATGGGACGCCTAAGCCCACCCCGACCTCAGATTGCTTTTAGTAACTCGCCCTGAGCATCCCGCTGAAGATATTAAAGTTCTTATCAATCAAACCGATTAAACTCTGAGCATTAGAGAGCGATCGCGGTGGGTTAGAAATCAGCGTATCTAAGGCAATCAAGCGATTAAAATCAACTCTGATGTCACCAGTCCGCTCGGTTTTCCCATCGCTTTCATAAAACTTGACCCCCGCCTTCTTGTGCATAATCTCAATCAACTCCTGCGCCATGATGCCATAGCCAATCGTGGTGGGATGAATGCCATCCAAAGAGAATAAGCCGCCTTGAGTGCGACCTGTTGCATCAGATTTAAAAAAGCGGGAATCTGGTACAGGTGAAAGTGCCTGAAGCTCAGGTGGCAACTCGTACTGACCACCCACTTCATCCCACCAAGTCGGTCTGGCTTCCGGGTCTTGGATATAGCGCCTGGATGCCAAGCGATCCAACAAGCCAGCCATTTCAAACAGATACCAATCTCTGCCTTCCTGTCGAGCTTGAAGCACCGCCTCGGTTATAGAGTCGTTGTACTGGTCAATGGCACTATCAATGGCTCGTGCTTCTTCCTCTAGTAAATAGGGATGCTTATTTGGATCGAAGTCTTCTTCAGTCAGCCAAGGCAAGGAGTAGTAAGGGAAGTATCGAGATCCTGACTTTGCTTTTTTCCCTTCATTGTCTTTATTGATACCACGGGCAAAAGGAAGGATGGTGATGTGAGGAACCGTTGCCAAGATTACATGGCGAGCGCGGATTTGCTTAACTTCCTCAACCAGCTTGTCCAGTTCAGCCTTAAAGTGAATCGGACGCCAGACAGTATAGCGATCGTTGACCGCCATATCGTCATAACCTTCAGCAGTCCAAGCTGCCTTAAATGTCAGAATACTACCCAGCGCATTGTTGCCACCGATGATAACAAGCAGCGTTTCAATGCCGTTACCATCGCTTTCTTGCGTCCCCTCAGCGCCCAGTGCTGCCGCCGCTTGCAGTGGTGTCAGCGCGTTGCCTTGTGCATCCCGCGCCGAATTCAAAACTCGGATAGCAGCGCGTTCGTTATGGTACTCGACAACCTGCCGGAGATAATCGTCTTTGGGGGGATTTTTCCGAATGATGTCTAGGCAAATGTCCGCAGTGCGCGACAGGGTATTCCGCAAATCCCAGCCATAGACTGCCAGGTTGTGATTAATCCCGCGTTGAATGGGGAAGCGGGAGCCTGCGTCACGTTCCCAATAATCCTCTACATCGTCCATGTAGTGGCGTATAAACAACAGCGCCGGGGCGAAATCCAACCAGTTGATATCACCAAACTCCCGATCGAGTTGTCGAGCCAGATGTTCTAGGTTCAGCGGAAACCCGTCTCCTGGCCCGTCGTAGGTGGGATAACGCATCTGGTTAGACCAGCCCATTTCCTTGGCAATCATCATCGGATAGGAGAGGCTAGTATTAAAAATTGCCCCACTTTGAAAGCCGTGAGAGAGAGAGTCCCCAATCGTGACTAGCCGATGCTTAGGAGTTCCTTGTCTACTCACTTCAACGGCAATGCCCAGACTGGGATCTGTAATGGGTTTTCGCGCCTGTGCCTGAATAATTACATCGTCTGGCGTGCGATCGCGCATTCGATTTCCAGAGTCTGCCATAAAGTCTCCTTATTAAAAAAAGCGAACATTCGTTACCAGATGCTCCACAACCGATGAGATAAAATCCGGAATTTGTGTTAAATCAGCAGCGGTTTCAAATTAGCCGGTAGAATCTCTAAGACGATAAGATTCAATTAAATATTGTAGCAATTTGTAACAATATTTAAATCTTTTATTTGAAAACTGGACAGAAGATTAGGTAGAGGTTTTACTATAAAAGCTACCTCAAGTTCAAGAAAATTTAATTTTATAAAAAAGCCAGATAATTAATTAACTATTAATTATCATAAGTTAGAGGATTGATTTTAGGCATAAGGTATTTTCCAATAATTACCTTATTGGAATTAAATAGGAAGATAGACATATGACGGAAATAATAACTAAAATTATATCATCGAAATTTATTAAGCATTAAGTTATAAAATGCAAGTGTATCGCACAAGCAGTCTAACTCTCATCTGCTGCGTTCTTTTGTAGCGTTAAAATAGCACAAAAGCTAGACTGGGTCGATGGCTTTTCCTTGGCTAATTAACAGAAAAGTTAGCAATACTGAATTCAGGTGGAATCTATGGCTTTTAATATCAGTGCGCTGAAATTACCCACACTCAAAATCGGCTCTAATGGAGCAGCAGTCAGTGCTTGGCAAAGCTTTTTAAAAGAGGCTGGTTATCCGATAGGAACCGTTGATGGAGACTTTGGCAAGATTAGCGATACAGCTACCCGTAGTTATCAGCAAAGAAATAACTTGCCGGTTAATGGAGTTGTGGATAATACCACCTACACCAAAGCTTTGAGCGACGGTTTTCTTTATAAAGTTCCCAATCTTACGGCAGCAATGTTGCTTGCTTATCTGCGCTTTGGCGAGGCAGAGGTTAAAGATTTACAAAAGTCTTTGAATACTATATTGGTTCCCGACTTAACCGTAGATGGAGACTTTGGAGCTAGAAGTAGCCAAGGGTTAGCCCAAGCTTATCTCCAAAGAGATGTGCGCTTGCGTGATGAATTGGAAAATCTACTTTCTGCAACGACTAAGCAGAAATTAGGCGCAGATTTTATCCCAGCAATGGATATCCTCAACGCCTATGCCAAAAGAATTCGATTTCGCTTGAGTGGTCCGCATTGGTATGACAACTTTCCGACTAGCCGCTCGATTTCTGATTTAGCTTCGCCTTTCCGAGAAAAGGTAGCAGCTTTTCAAAAAGCTTTAATTGATGCGGGTGCCCAAACTATTATTGCCGCTACCTATCGACCTCCACAAAGAGCTTATATGATGCACTATTCGGCTCGGATTAGTCGAGGAGAAATCAGAGCAGAAAATGTACCAAATATGGCGGGAGTTGACATTGAATGGGTACATTATACGAACGCTGTAGCTGTGCAAGCTGCACAACTGATGGTAGATGAATTCGGGATTGGGGGGAATCCGGTGGCTCTAAGATCTCGCCATACTGAAAGGCTAGCCATCGATTGGAACATTACCTGGGAAGGAATTCTAAAAATAAAAAAGAGAGATGGCACCCTGGTGAATATTGGCGCTCCCACGAATGGTGCCAACAATACGGCTCTCTATAGTGTAGGTGCATCTTATGGCGTATTTAAGCTAGCAAATGACCCGCCCCACTGGTCAGTTGATGGTCGCTAAGGCTGAGGAGTTTTTTGAGTTAAGATTTTGAGTTTAGATTGTAGAGACGCGATTTATTGCGTCTCTATTTATCGATAGTTCAGAAATTTAGATTGGGCAACAGTAAAGCAAAATGGTATGAAAACAAAAGGTAAACTTTGCTGATTGCCGAACATCTACCCAACTGAGAGCTATGCAAGTTCAAAGATTTGACCTTAGCGCGGTTATCATCCGCACTACTGCGATCGCTCTACTGGCATTAATTGCTGGCTGTTCATCCGATCCATATACAGAATCAGCACTCCAGCCAACCAAATCCTCGAATCGCGCCGCTACTACAGCAGAAGTGGGTTTAGCACGCCACTTGAAGCGCACCAAAGCCAAATTTTACGGCGCATATTGGTGCCCTTTCTGCACAAAACAGAAAGAACTGTTTCCAAAAGAGGCGCTTGGCTATATAAACTACATCGAGTGCGATGCGGGCGGTAAAAATCCGCGTCCAGACCTCTGCACAAAGGCAAAGATCAAAGGCTTTCCCACTTGGGAAATTAAGGGGCGGCGTTACTCAGGTCTGCTTTCTTTAGAAGAACTCGCCGAGCTATCCGGGTATAAAGGCGATCGCAACTTCCAAAACCGAATTTGATGCGTGTCACCAAACGCTTCGCTCAAACGAACAATGCCATGCCCCTACGATGGTTCCCTCATTGTGGCTGCACAACGGCTGGAGAGGAAATTGGTTGTGCTTGTCCGGCTTGTACTAGAGCTTGATAAATTGCAGCAGCTACCTCAGCACGAGTCGCCGCCTGATTCGGTTTGAGCAAGTTTTGATTCGGGTAGTTAATTACAAGACCGGCGGCTGTAGACGCTGCGACACCTTGTGTCGCGTACTTAGGAATCTGATTGGCGTCTTGATAAGTCTGCAAAGCTTGAGCCGGATTGGACGGTGGTTTCAGCCCTAAGCCGCTAGCAAGCGCAACCAAAACTTGCGCTCTCGGAATTTCTTGGTTGGGTAGAAACCGATTTCCCGGATATCCTTTCAGAAAACCCGTTGCTACAGCCTGCTTGATCCCTGTTTCAGCCCAGTACCCAGCGGGGACATCTTGAAAATTTGAAGCATTCTGAACCGGTTTTTGACTAAAAGCCTTCCGCAACGGAGCCGTAAATTCCGCTCTCGTGATCGGTTGATCGGGGCGAAAAGTGCCATCGGTGAAACCCGCGAGGATGTTGCGTTCAACCAGCGCTTGAATGTAAGGACGCGCCCAGTAATTGTCGGGGATATCGGAAAAGTTGATCGGTTTAGCTGGGGCAGAAGCTGTGGGGGCTGGTACGGGAACAACCGCCGCAGGCGCGGAAGGCGCAGGCGCGGGTACTGTGGCGGGGGCGACTGACGGCGCTGGGGCGGAAGGCGCGGGTACGGGTACGGGAATAATCGGGACGCTTCTCGATACCGTGTTTGGATCGTCCGGTATGAGTAGCGTTGAGTTTGGGTCGCTCGGTGAAGCAGAAGGTGCCGGAACCGTTTGCTGGGTGGGCGATTCTCCGGGTATCACCGTTGGTAGCGGCGCTGCTGGCTTTGGACTCGCCGTGGCGTCAGGAGTCGGCAATCCGGTCAAATTCAACCCTGGCTCCCTTCTACCAATTGACCAGAAGAAAATCGTGCCAATCACGCCGAAGGCAACAACAATGCCAATCAACTCATCAAAGCCAAGCCGAGAGGAACGTGGATCGGGGGGAGGTGATGTCATTTACCTGAGTTCATGCAGCAAGTAGCTTATACCCTAAAATGCCTAGCTAAGTCATCCTTCTTAAAGCAAGAATTAAAAATTTTTGGAGGACAGAACATGAAACTTGTTTTGATAGAAAGCCCTGGAAAACGGCAGAAATGGCAGAAAAGCCTTGGTTCTGGCTACCGAGTGATGGCAAGCATGGGTCATGTCGTTGAGCTGGCTAAAGACGGGGAAGATGCACTGGGATTTGACCTATCAGGCGATCGCGTTACTTGTCGATTTGTCCCCCGTGGCGACCGAGGCAAAAAGGTTCTCACAGAATTAAAACAAGCCGTCAAATCAGCAACCGAAGTCATATTTGCGACAGACCCAGACCGGGAAGGGGAGGTAATTTCTTGGCATCTGGCACGAGAACTCAAGGTAAAAAATCCCCGGCGAGTAGTGACGAGCGAAATTACAGAAACTGCGATTAAAAAAGCCGTGAGCAAACCCCGTCCCCTCGACCAGAACCTCGTAGATGCAGCTCTTCTGAGGACGTGTCTCGACAAGCTGGTTGGCTTCAGAGGCTCCCCTCTGGTTTGGTCGCTCAAAAACGGAGCCAAGTCAGTCGGTCGGGTTCAAAGCGCGACCTTGCACCTATTATGCGATCGCGAGAGAGCGATTACAGCCTTTGTCCCTGAAGATTACTGGTCTGTTTACGTTGACTACGCCGAGGGGTTTCGAGCCTTTTATGCCGGACAAGTGAATCGTTCCGATGAGCCTGAAGTAGAGGAAACCGATGATTCTGAGTCTCCTGACAGCAAAAAAGCTGCTGAAGGAACCAGAGTGACAACACAAACTCAAGCGGATCAACTGGTAGCGATGGCGAAGAGTCATCCGCATCAGGTAGTCAGCACCCAAGGTAAAGTGAGTTTCAAAAAACCACCCGCCGCATTTACCACCAGTTCCCTTCAGCAGGCAGCAGGAGCGCGTCTAAAGCTGAATCCAGAGAAAACAATGCAAGTGGCGCAAAAGCTGTACGAGCAAGGATACATCACCTATATGCGTACAGATAGCCCAACTTTATCTGAGGAGTTTTGCGCTTCGGTGCGGAAGTATCTGGAGCAAAATGACCCAGAGAATGTCCCCCAAAAGACGACTGTTCGTAAAAGTGCAGCGCTGTCCCAGGAGGCGCACGAGGCAATTCGACCGACAGAGATTACCCGGCTACCATCCGTCATTAAAGCAGAGTTAACACCCGAAGAAGCTGGATTGTATGATTTGATATGGCGACGCGCGATCGCTTCTCTGTGTCAACCAGCGCGACTCCTGAAGACGAAAATTGTCACCAAATCTGGTAGCGTCACTTGGCAAGCTTTGGGTCAGGTGCTACAGTTTGAGGGCTATCTTCGCTACTGGCGAGATATTGGTTCAGATCAAGTGTTGCCGACCCTCAAAGAAGGGCAACCGCTGATCTGTACCCATGCGGATGCCGATAAGAAGCAGACGATGCCACCCCCCCGTTATTCTGAGTCTAAGTTGATTCAGGTGATGGAGAAACAGGGGATTGGGCGTCCTAGCACCTATGCTCCGACTGTAAAGACTTTGAAAGAGCGGGAGTATGTGGTTCTGAAGAAGGCGTTGCTCGTGCCTACCCAGTTAGGGATGGAAGTTGATGAGTTTTTGGGTCGGGTGTTACCTGAGCTGATTCAAGCAGATTTTACGGCAAAGATGGAGCGGGAATTGGATGCGATCGCTCACGGTAAGCTGGACTGGCAAAAGTATTTGACTAGCTGGAACCGCGACTATTTTGCCCCAGCACTCAAGAAAGCCGGGGCAAAAATTCCCGTTTCTATGCCGACTGTAACGAATCCAAGCCGAGTTAAGGTCACTCCACCTGTTTGTGAACCCCCGGATACTCGCACCGATACTAGCACGGAGACTCGGTCTGAACTTACTAATATTCGGTGTCCGAAATGCAAACATCCAATGATGAGGGTTTACTCGAAGTCTAAAAAACTTCAAACAGACCATTTTTTGAGCTGTGATGAGCGCAATAATGGCTGCGGTGCTGTAATGTTTTTTAACGTATCCACGCTAGAGTATGAATTGCCTGACGCTAAGCGGAAAAATCCGCCGCGTTCTGACAAGCCTTCTCAGCATTCTTGTCCGATTTGTGGCTCTTCCCTAGAGCGTTACAAATACACCAAAAATGGTCAAGATAAGGTGATGTTGCGTTGCTCTAACCCGAAAACCAAACAAAAGAAATGCAAAGAGGTAGCCTTCTTTGAGAGTAAAAAAGGTAACTGGTGGTCGCCAAAATTTGGCGAGCTTGGCGCGGAGTAATTCAGTAAGAATGCGTAGGTATACCTGTGGCTTGGTTTCTTGATTTACAAAGCGCCTAATTGAAGGACGTTGTTTGCTTGATGGTTTAAGGGTCTGGAGTGTACGCAATCATTATCAAGTTTTAACTAAAAAATAAACGCCAAGTCAGTCCCCCCATCCCTCAACTCGAATTGCATTCTATTGGAGATATATTTTAAATTACAGCACAACTATTCACAAAGAACAGCGGCATCTCAACACTTGGGTAGTTGCCCTTACACATAGCTGGAAATAAAATAGCTATGTCTAAGCATACTTTGGTTGGCATTAGTAGTTAATAGCATCACATTTATTTAAAGGTTTTCTTCATACATAACAATAAATATAGCTAAATTTAAAGTGATAGCAGACCTTATTTTTACTACAACGCTTAATAAATTTAAAAATTATTTTTGTTGTTTTAACCGTTGTTTTAATAAAAAGTTGAACAAGAGAAACTTACCTATTTTTTTGTAAATTCTAAAATCAAAACTAAAATAAATACACTCTTTTACCTTTTCAAATTGAATCAAATTTAAATTGTAAAAAATTGAAACCTGTAGTTTCAGCGTACTTGCGATTCTAAATTACCAATTTTAAATACTCTAAGTTTTACTGTGCCTGGGTTTTAACCCCTAAAATTTTTTTTAACCACGATCCCTTAGCTTTATACCCTGTACCCAAGGCTTGACAGAGAACTCAAAAAATAAAGTCATTATAACATAAAATTTCAACTACAAGAAAATTTGTTAAAATAGTTAACTTGCTTCAAGGGACTGAAATTGCTATTATTTAAATTCCTGATTTTGCCTATCTGCGTGCAGCCTACAAAGCTTTCGCCCAAGCTGAGAATATGAAGCTGGGTGTACCCACTCGTGTGAAAATAAACAGCAAACTTCCACAGGTTTAAATTGAGTGGATATACAACTACACTAAAGCGGAATAACTTGGTATCATAACCCTTTGAACCAGGAACGTCACTAGCGTCAGGTTGAGGAATGAAGTCTGATAAATCATTGATAAACAACAAAATTAAGCGGCAACTGCAACAAACACCAGTGGCGATTATCGGAATGGGTTGCATTTTTCCGCAAGCCAGGACTCTAGAAGAGTATTGGGAAAATATCATTACAAAAACCGATTGTATCTCTGATGTTCCTCCCTCACGCTGGCGGATTGAGGACTACTACGATCCAGATCCCAAGGCACCGGATAAGACTTATTGCAAACGAGGCGGATTCATCCCGGATATTGATTTTGATCCGATGGAATTTGGGTTGCCTCCCAATATTCTAGAGGTGACAGATGTCGCCCAAATGCTCTCGTTGGTAGTTGCCAAACAGGCAATGGAAGACGCTGGTTACGGTGAATCCAGAGATTTTAATCGGAAAGGCACAGGCGTCATTCTGGGCGTAGGGGGCGGGCAGAAACTAATTACGCCGCTAACTGCCCGTTTGCAATATCCCGTTTGGGAGAAGGTTCTTAAAAACAGTGGTGTATCTGACGAAGATACCCAAAAGATTATTGAGAAGATAAAACTTGCCTATATCGGCTGGGAGGAAAATTCTTTTCCGGGCATGCTGGGGAACGTGATTGCCGGACGAATTGCCAACCGCCTAGATTTAGGAGGAATTAACTGTGTTGTAGATGCAGCCTGTGCCGGGTCATTAAGCGCCCTGCGGATGGCTTTGAGTGAATTGACCGAGTATCGTAGCGACATGATGATCGCGGGCGGTGTGGATGCCGACAATTCGATCTTCATGTATATGTGCTTTAGTAAAACGCCTGCCTTTTCTAAAGAAGGGAATTCTCGTCCCTTCGATATAAATTCCGACGGGATGCTGTTGGGTGAAGGCATGGGAATGATGGTTCTCAAGCGGCTTGAAGATGCCGAACGAGATGGCGATCGCATTTATGCCGTCATCAAGGGAATGGGCACCTCCAGCGATGGCAAATCTAAGAGCATTTATGCTCCTCGTTCGGAAGGGCAAGCCGTAGCGTTGCGTCGAGCTTATGAAGATGCTGGATTTGCACCCTCAACAGTCGGTCTGATTGAAGCTCATGGTACAGGGACCGTCGCTGGCGATCCGACAGAGTTTGCAGGCTTAAATGAAGTTTTTAGCCAAAACAACTCCCAAAAACAACATATTGCCTTGGGGAGCGTTAAGTCTCAGATTGGACATACCAAAGCAACAGCAGGTGCAGCCAGCCTGATCAAAACGGCTTTGGCTTTGCACCATAAGATATTACCCCCGACGATTAATGTTACCCAACCCAACCCTAAACTTAAAATAGAAGACTCACCCTTCTATTTGAATACCGAAACCAGACCCTGGCTTGGCATTGATGATGAAACGCCAAGAAGAGCAGGGGTCAGTGCGTTTGGCTTTGGAGGCACGAATTATCATGTCGTCCTCGAAGAATATCAAAGGGAACATCAACAGGCTTATCGTTTACACAGTACGCCAGCGACCATCCTGCTGGATGCTCCAACAGTAGGAGAATTATTGGCGAAGTGTGAAACCCTAGAGTCGCAATTGGCAAGCGATCGCGGCACACAACATTACACAGAACTTGTCAGCGCTGCGAGTTTAAAAATTCCCGTTGCCTCAGCCAGAGTGGGATTTGTCACCACCTCTGCCGCAGAAGCCCGTGAATTATTGCAGATTACGATTGACTTACTCAAAAACAAACAGCAAGCCCAATCGTGGGAGCATCCCAAAGGAATCTATTACCGCAAAACTAGCCTGAACCCCCAAGGGAAGGTAGTGGCGCTGTTTTCGGGGCAAGGTTCGCAGTATTTGGAGATGGGTAAGGAACTTGTCCTTAACTTCCCTCAGCTTCGCCAAGCTTACAGCGATATGGACAAATACCTGGGCAAGAATGGGTTGCCACCCATTTCCCAAGTCGTTTTCCCGTGTCCTGTTTTTGACAACGCCCAAAAGGATGCCCAAATTGCGGCATTACAACAGACCGAAAATGCCCAACCCGCAATTGGTGCCTTGAGTTTTGGTCTCTACAAGATTATAGAAGAGGCAGGGTTCAAGCCTGATTATGTGGCAGGGCACAGCTTCGGGGAACTGACAGCACTATGGGCGGCGGGCGTTCTGAATGACGAAGATTACTTTTTCCTCGTCAAAGCCAGAGGTCAAGCGATGGCATTCCCCGACGATCCAAAAGTTGATACCGGCATGATGCTGGCGGTGAAAGGGGATATTTATAAAGTCAAAGAAGTTGTCGAGAATTTCCCCAAAATCACCATTGCCAACTGGAACTCTAACAATCAGGTGGTATTAGCGGGGGCGAAGGGAGAAATCGCCAAAGTCCAGCAGAAATTGGAGCAGCTTGGGTATTCGGTTGTTTTACTACCCGTTTCCGCAGCTTTCCATTCACCGTTTGTCGCTCACGCTCAAAAACGGTTTGCAGAGGTGCTGGATCGCGTTACTTTTAATCAACCGAAAATCCCGGTATACTCCAATACAACCGGAAATCTTTATCCAGACAATTCCCATACCATCGGACAAACCTTAGCTGCACATATTGTCAATCCTGTGCATTTTAAGCAGGAAGTTGAAAATATTTACGCAGCCGGGGGATATTTCTTTGTCGAAATTGGCCCCAGGAATATCCTGACCAATCTGGTGAAGAATATCCTCGAAGATCGACCCCATTTAGCGATCGCCTTGAATGCCAGTAGCAAAGGAGATAGCCAGCGCCAGTTGTGCGAAGCCTTTGTTCAGTTGCGCGTGGCTGGCTTGTCTTTAGATAACCTCGATCCTTACCTAGTTAAATCAAAAACATCCAATTCTCAGCAAAAGAAGAGATTGAATGTGCCTTTAAACGGCGCTAACTATGTCAGTGAGAAAACCAAAGCTGCTTTTGAACACGCTTTGCAAAACGGACACCAAATCAAGGGAAATCCAGAAAGGGAAAACAGGAATGGGAAATTGACACAGGAGCCGAAGAAATCTTTAGCCCCGAAACCAACACCACACATCGCCCCAATCCCTACCCCTCAACCCGTAATTCCCGTACCCGTAATTCCCCAAGTCAAAATGCCAGAGCCGATACCAGTTCCACCCGCAACCAAATCAGAGGCGCAACCCATGCAACAATCTTCTGTAAATAATCAGGGTCTTCTAGAAAGTTTAGAGCGCAACATGATGCGCTTTCACGAACATCAAGCTGCCAGCCAGCAAGTTCACGAACAATACCTGAAAAATCAGTTGGAATATTCCCAAAGATTTTTCCAGCTCATGCAGCAACATTATTCTCTTTTGGGGGCTGGTAATGGTGCGAATGGGTCAGTTGTGAATGGTCAGGCGTCAATCGCGCCGGTTCGGAACTTTGAGCAAGGACAAAACGGACAAGGAACCTCTGACAAACCACAGTATTCGGTTGTTTCCCCTACTGCCACGACTGTCGTACCGACGCCGGATCTGACGATTTCTGGGCTAGCTGCCCCAGAAATCGTCCCTACAGTGCCAGTATCTCCCGTTTCCAGCAATGGTTCGCAGCCAGCCCAGGCTCGCCAAGTAGAGACAAACGGCCTGCAAAATCAAATCGCTCAAGCAGAGGAGGCAGAAGTTGCGCCATCAGTCATCGAAAAGACCTCTAGCCCATCTGTAACAGCGCCAGCGGTGGATTTGACCCCCCTGATCGAATCCCTGTTAGAAGTGGTCAGCGAGAAGACTGGCTACCCCACGGAAATGCTAGAGCTTTCAATGGACATGGAAGCGGATTTGGGGATTGACTCGATCAAGCGGGTGGAAATCTTGGGAGCAATGCAGGAGTTATTCCCTGATTTGCCGCCGGTGAATCCAGAACAGCTCGCCGAACTCCGCACCCTCGCTCAAATTGTTGAATATATGGGCAACAAAGCGCCATCAACAGAGGTCGAGGTTTCTGCTCCAGCGGCAGCAGTTTCAGCGAAGGCAGAAAACGGATTTGTCTCCCAGGAGAAGGCGAATGCTCTGATCCAATCCCTGTTAGAAGTAGTCAGTGAGAAGACTGGCTACCCCACGGAAATGCTAGAGCTTTCGATGGACATGGAAGCAGATTTGGGGATTGACTCGATCAAGCGGGTGGAAATCTTGGGGGCAATGCAGGAGTTATTCCCTGATTTGCCGCCGGTGAATCCAGAACAGCTAGCCGAACTCCGCACCCTTGCTCAAATTGTTGAATATATGAGCCAGGAATCGCGGGTGGCTGAAAAAAAAACTTAACCCCAGAATCGCAGCAAGTTGAAGCTTCAGATGAAGCTTCAACTGAAGCTGAGCACAAGATTCAACGCGGTCGGGCGAGGCTCCAACCTCTAAGTGAGGTAGATTATTTGGATTTCACCTTGCCCGACCATCACATTTGTTTGCTGACCGATGACGGTAGCCCTGCCAGTATCAGATTGGTCAAGTCTCTTTCAGACCGAGGGTGGAAAGTGGTTGTATTAAGTTTCCCCGAATCTGTTATTGCCCAACGGCTACCGTTACCGGGAGGAATTAACCGTGTGGTGCTGGCAGATTTGAGCGAGGAGCATTTGAAACAACAGCTGATGGCGATCGCGCAAAACTACGGCTCGATTGGCGCGTTCGTTCATCTGCATCCCTCAATTCAAGAAAGTCTTGGGCAGGAATCGGAAAAAGCCATCCTCAAGCATATTTTTCTGATTGCTAAGCACCTCAAAAAATCACTGAATGAAGCAGCACGTCAAGGACGCAGTTGTTTCCTCACCGTGAGCCGCCTGGATGGGCAATTCGGTTTAAGTCGCAAAACAGAGTTTAGCGCCATCGGTGGGGGGCTGTTCGGCTTGACGAAAACCCTCAACCTGGAATGGGAACGGGTGTTTTGTCGCGCCATCGATTTGAGTCCCGCTTTCGATGAAGAATTTGTCGCCCAATCGATTGTCGCGGAACTTCACGACCCCAATCGGTTGATTACCGAAGTCGGGTACAGTTCCCAGGGGAGAACCACCCTGGTAGCCGAGATGTGTAGGGTTAAGAAGAACGCTCGCGGCACAACACATCAAATTACTCCATCCTCGGTGTTTCTCGTCAGCGGCGGTGGACGCGGGATTACTTCCCAGTGTGTCATCAAGCTAGCGCAACGCTACCGATGCAAATTCATCCTCCTCGGTCGCTCAAGCATCAATCCGGAGCCAGCATGGGCAAAAGGCTGTGTTGATGAATTTGATTTGAAAAAGCGGATTATGGCAGATATTACTGCACGAGGAGAGAAACCCACCCCAATCAAAGTCCAAAAGACACTGAAGGCGATTTTATCCCAACGAGAAATCGCCCAAACGCTGCAAGCGATTGAGAAAGCGGGTGGGAAAGCAGAATATCTCAGCGCCGACATTACCGATGCGATCGCTTTAAAGGAAAAACTAGCAGATACCGTCCAGCGTTTTGGAGCGATCTCCGGAATTCTTCATGGCGCTGGCAATTTGGCAGATAAATTGATTGAGAATAAATCCGAACAGGATTTTGAAGCCGTTTATACTGCCAAAGTCAAAGGGTTGGAAAATCTGCTGAGTTGTGTCAATCCGAATCAAATCAAGCATTTGGTGTTGTTCGCTTCAGCGGCTGGGTTTTACGGGAATATTGGTCAATCGGATTATGCGATCGCCAATGAGATTCTCAATAAATTTGCCCATCACTTTAAGCGCCTCCATCCCGAATGTCACGTAGCTTCCTTTAATTGGGGACCTTGGGATGGCGGGATGGTTACGCCTGAGTTAAAACAGATTTTTGCCGAACGCAAGGTTGAGGTAATTCCCGTTGAAGTGGGAACTCAGATGCTAGTTGACGAACTAGATTTTGGCGAACGGGAAACAGTGCAAGTTTTGGTGGGGAGTCCTCTGGTAGTCGTGTCTGGAGAGCTAGATTCAGAACTCCGGACTTACCAAATTCATCGAAAATTAAACCTGAAAGCAAATTCCTTTTTGCAAGATCATGCGATTGGTGGTCAAGCGGTATTACCAACCGTTTGTGGTTCAGTATGGCTTGCCAATGTTAGCGAACAGCTATATCCTGGCTACAAGTTTTTTAGCTGCGAAAACTTCAAAGTCTTAAAAGGCATTGTTTTCGATGAAACATTGGCAAGCGAATACATCTTGGAAGTGAAGGAAGTCAATAAATCCCAGAACGAGCAGCTCGAACTCGCAGCGACAATATGGAGTGAAGCGGAACCCGGAAAACGCCGCTATCATTACAACGGGCAGGTGAAACTCCTGAAAGAAATTCCGGAAGCTCCCACTTATGAATTTGATGCAACTCAAAGTCAAGAGTTTGCGTTCCTATCGCCTTATCAGGATGGCACCTTGTTTCATGGCCCTAGTTTTAAAGGGGTCAAACAAGTTTTAAATATTACGCCAGAAACCCTGACGATGGAATGTGTTTTACCCCAAATCACTGAAGAACAGCGGGGACAGTTTCCGGCACAGGCATTCGATTTTGTCGCCAAAGATGTGCAATTTCAGTGCATGTTGATTTGGGTAAGGCATTTTTATCAGGCGGCTAGTCTCCCTTTACGCTGCCAGAAAGGAGAGCATTTCCAAATGATTCCCTTGGGTAAACCATTTTACGTGTCGATGGATGTCATTTCTAGCAATGAAACTAAGTTAGTGGCGAACATCACTTCCCACGATATCCAAGGAAAAGTTTACTCGCGAGTATTTGGGGCAGAAGTGACGATTAGTAAACAACTGAACCGTCTATTCTTTAACTCTGAAAAAGTAGGAGTTAAGTAATGGCAAGTTAAAAACTAATTCAGCGTGCTGTAGTAGCGATCGCTGCTACAGCACGCTGGCTAGAGCCTATTTAAAATAAAGTCGTTTTTTATTAATCTTTTAGGAATATTGAATGGAAAAAATTGCAATCATCGGTTTATCTAGCTTATTCCCAGGTGCAGAAAGTCCTGAGCAATATTGGCAGAATTTAATTGCTAAAAAAGATTTTAAAAGCTTAGCAACAGTCGAACAAATGGGAGTAGACCCCCAAAAGTTTTATTCGACAGATAAAGGGAAGCTAGATAAATACTATTGTTTAAAGGGAGGGTATATTCGAGATTTTCAGTTAGATACCAGCGAGTATCAGATGGCTCCTGAGTTACTGAAAAGCTTAGATGAAATTTATCAATGGTCTTTATACGTCTCAAAACAAGCATTAAAAGATAGCGGTTATTTAGGAAATCAATCAGTTCTGGAAAAATGCGGCGTGATTCTGGGGAATCTTTCTTTTCCTACCCGCTTTTCCCATCGTTTTTTTGCACCAATCTATCAAAAGTTTCTTGATTCAGCCCTTCAGCAACTTTTACAAGAAGAATCTTTCCAACTAAAAAAACCACCTTCTGATGGATCTCTTTTAAATGGAATGTTATCCGGGTATCCGGCAGCAGTCATTGCTCAAGCGCTGTCTTTATCTGGAATTAATTTATCTCTGGATGCAGCCTGTGCGACATCGCTGTATGCAGTTAAATTAGCTTGTCACTATCTGTTATCCGGCAAAGCTGACCTGATGTTAGCGGGTGCGGTGAGTTGCGCCGATCCGTTCTTCATCAATATGGGATTTTCTATTTTCCACGCTTATCCAGAAGATGGGATATCGCGTCCTTTTGATAAGTCATCCGGAGGACTCGTAGCTGGAGAAGGAGCCGGAATGGTTGTCCTGAAACGATATAGCGATGCGCTGCGAGATGGCGATCGCATCTACGCCACAATCTGCGGCGTTGGCTTATCGAATGACGGCAAAGGGAAATTTGTCCTCAGTCCTAATCCCAAAGGGCAAATCTTAGCCTTTGAACGGGCATATACCGAAGCCGGAATACATCCCAACAGTATCGATTACATCGAGTGTCATGCCACGGGTACTCCTGTCGGAGATATCACCGAACTCAACTCGATGGAAACCTTCTTCGGTAAGCATCAAACGGTACCTCTGATTGGTTCTGTCAAATCCAATTTTGGTCACTTGTTGACGGCTGCGGGGATCGCGGGTCTCATCAAAGTGATTTTGAGCATGGGTGAAGAGATCATCCCGGCGACAATCGACGTAATTGACCCCCTCCGTTCAGAAAAAGGCGCGATCGCTGCTGAGCAGATGGTCACTTCCCCGACACCTTGGCCTCAAAAACAACCGACAAAACGTGCCGCCATCAATGCTTTTGGTTTTGGTGGTACTAATGCTCATTTGATTTTAGAATCTTCAGAGGCAACGGCTGGAGAAGGTGAGGATTCCCAATCCCCAATTCCCAATCCTCAACTCAACACTCAACACTCAACACTCAACACTCAACACTCATTAGCGATCGTCGGCATGGATGCCTTCTTTGGCTCCTGTAAAAGTTTAGATGCCTTCGAGCGCACGATTTATGAGGGAACGCAGCATTTTATCCCCCTTCCGCCTCAGCGCTGGCAAGGTATCGAAGAGCAACCCCAATTACTCAAAGAATATGGCTTGGCAAACGGTGAAGCGCCTCTGGGAGCCTACATTCAAGATTTTGAACTCGATTTTCTCAATTTCAAAATCCCGCCCCGCGACGAAGATCAACTGATTCCTCAACAGCTATTGATGCTCAAGGTGGCGGACAACGCTATCAAAGATGCAAAACTAGCGCAAGGGGGAAATGTCGCCGTGATTGTGGCGATGGGGACAGAACTCTCCTTGCACCAGTATCGCGGTCGATGCGATTTATCTTGGCAAATCAAAGAGAGCTTGGAACAAGCAAATATTTCTTTGTCTCCCGAAAAACTTGCCGAACTGGAAACTATTGCCAAAGATAGCTTGCATCCTCCGGCGCAAGTCAACCGATACACTAGCTTCATCGGCAATGTGATGGCTAGTCGCATTTCCGCCCAGTGGGATTTCACTGGTCCCTCCTTCACCATTTCTGCCGAAGAAAATTCGGTTTTTAAAGCTTTAGAAGTCGCTCAACTCCTGCTCTCTAATGGAGAAGTTGATGCTGTTGTCGTCGGCGCTGTCGATCTCTCTGGTGGATTGGAAAACGTATTATTCCGCCAGCAGTTAGCACCGATTAATCAAGGGATTCCCACCTTAAGCTTTGATGAAAACGCGAATGGCTGGATGGTCGGAGAAGGTGCAGGTGCCGTCATTTTAAAGCGGCACGAAACAGCCAAACAAGAGCAAGACCGAATTTATGCCGTTATTGATGCCATCAGCTTAATTCAGGATAATGCCAATCATCAATCGACGAGCGATCGCATGCTCACACAAGCTTGTCAGCAGGCGTTCGATTTAGCAGGTATTCACCCTACAGACATCGGGTATCTGGAAGTTTTTGGCAGTGGCGTCGCCTCAGAAGATGAAGCCGAAATCAAAGGTTTACTTTCTGCCTATCAAACTTCCCAAGCGAGTTTGAGTTGTTGCCTGGGAAGCGTCAAAGCCAACATCGGTCATACTTATACCGCTTCCGGGATGGCGAGTTTAATCAAAACTGTCCTCTGCCTGTTTCATCGGTATATTCCTGCGACTCCCCAGTGGTCTAGACCGAAACTGCCTCAGATGTGGCAAGGAAGTCCCTTCTACGTCACCACCGAATCGAGAACTTGGTTCTTGGAACCCGAAGCGTCCAAAAGAGTGGCTGCAATTAACGGCTTAGGCATAGATGGTACTTATTCTCACATCATCCTCTCGGAAGAATTGAGCCAAAAAGAGCGTCCTAGGAAGTATCTGGAACAAACGCCCTTCTATTTATTTCCCCTCACCGCTAATCATCAATCTGCGTTGCTCGAACGCTTGCATTCGCTCCAAAATCTGATTGAAACGGGTGAAGATCTATCCGTTGCAGCAACACAGACCTTTACAGCTTTTGGGAAATCGCCCCAGGCGACTTATACCCTAGCGATTGTCGGTTCTCATAAACAGGAAATCCTGCGGGAAATCCACTTAGCGATCGCAGGTATCAAAAAAAGCTTTGAAACGGGCGGAGAATGGAAAACACCACTTGGCAGTTATTTCACACCGAAACCTTTAGGAAAAGAGGGTAAACTTGCCTTTGTTTACCCAGGTATGGCTAGTTCTGCTCTCGGACTAGGACGGGACATTTTCCAGCTATTTCCTAAAGTTTACGATAGCTTCTCGGCTCTGACTCCCTATCCAGGTCAGGTCATGCACGAGAAACTTCATTATCCCAGAAGTTTAGAAAAACTTTCCAGTCAAGCACAAGCAGAGAAACAGGCAGAATTTTTGGGTGACGGAGTAGCAATGTGCCAAACCGGAATCAGTTTGGCAGTGCTATATAGCCTCATTCTCAGACAGTATTTCCAAGTCCAACCCCAAGTTGCATTTGGGTATAGCTTGGGTGAAGCTAGCAGTATGCTGTTTGCCCTTGACATTTGGCGCGATGATGGGAAATTAAGCGAAGCTTTAGTGTCCTCTCCTCTATTTAGAACTGATTTATGCGGTCCCTGTTTAGCGGGACGTAGGTTTTGGGGTTTGCCAGAAAGCGATCGCTCGGAAAAATTTTGGATTTCCTATGTTCTCAAAGCGCCCGTATCGACAGTTAAGGAAGTCCTAAAGCAGGAAGAACGTCTTTATCTGTCATTTATCAATACTCCAGAAGAAGTAGTAATTGGTGGAGATCCGCAAGCTTGCTTAAGAGTGATTGAAACTCTCAAGTGCAAATATTTCCCCATCAATTTTGACAGTGTATTGCACTGCGAACCAACAAATACTGAGTATGAGGGATTGGTTGAATTACACACAATTCCCATCCAAAATCTACCCGATATTCAGTTTTATTCTGGAGTAAATTACGCTCCGATTAAGCTAGATACTAATTCTCTGGCCCATAACGCCGCCAAAATCTGCTGTATAACGGTTGATTTCCCTAGAATTATTCATCGTGTCTACGAAGCTGGTGTCAGAATCTTTATTGAGGTAGGCGCAGGAAACAATTGTTCTCGATGGATTAGCGAAACGCTTAAGCAACAAGAGCATATTGCCATATCCATCAATACCAAAGGCGTTGATGACCATACTGGAGTGGTCAGGGTTTTAGCAAAACTTGTGAGTCACGGTGTCTCTGTGGATTTGTCCCCACTTTATTCTCAAGTGCCAGAAAAATCTATCCAACGTCAATCAATTGTTAAAAAAGTTACTTTGGGTGGAAGCCGAATTTATTCTAAAATTTTGACCGCTGAAAATTGTGAGATTTTCCGAAAAGAGATAACAAGAGGTAATAAAGCAAAAGCCATGACAATAGCAAAAGAACCCCAACAGACAACTAATCATCAAAACCAAATGATGAAGATATTTCAGCTACAAATAGCTGTAGCCGAACAATTATTGAATCAAAATATATCAGCTCAGAGCAATGGTCAGATAGCCCCTGCAACTTCAGATCCTCAGCGCAATAGTTACACAAAGCCTTCTAATATTGTTTGGGATGAAGCAGATTTACTAGAATTTGCTGAAGGGAAAATTTCCCGTGTCTTCGGTAAAGACTATGAAATTATCGATTCCTATTCCCGGCGAGTGCGGCTGCCAGTTCCGCCCTATCTCTTGGTGAGCAGGGTTACTAAACTTGATGGGGAAATAAATAGCTTTAAACCCTCTTCAATCACAACCGAATACGATATTCCACAGAATGCCTGGTACGCTGTTGATGGTCAAGCTCCTTGGGCAATCAGTGTAGAATCTGGTCAATGCGATTTATTATTAATCAGCTACCTAGGAATTGATTTTGAGAATAAAGGCGACCTAGTTTATCGCTTGCTTGATTGCACCCTGACGTTCCTAGATGATTTACCCAAAGAAGGACAAACCCTGCGTTATGACATCCGCATAAATTCTTTTGTGCGAAGCGGAGATAACCTACTATTTTTCTTTAGTTACGAGTGCTTTGTTGGGGATAAAATGATCCTCAAAATGGACGGAGGCTGTGCCGGATTCTTTTCCGACGAACAACTCGAAAATGGTAAGGGAATTATTGTTTCCGATAAAGAACTTGAAGCGCGAAGCAAGATTCCAAAGCAAAAGTTTGAGCCTCTGCTAATCTGTCAAAAATCAAGCCTAGATGAGTCAGATATGTTATCCCTCACCGAGGGTAATATTGCTGCCTGCTTAGGAGACCATTATTGGCAAGATGGCTTAAATCCCTCCCTGCGCTTGCCCCCGAAGGCAATGCTCATGATCGACCGCATCACATCAGTAGAACCGACAGGAGGGGCTTGGGGTTTAGGTCTAATTATCGGCGAAAAATTTCTTGACCCAGATCATTGGTATTTCCCCTGCCACTTCAAAGACGATCAGGTGATGGCTGGTTCCCTGATGGCAGAAGGGTGCGGTCAACTCTTGCAATTCTATCTTCTCTATTTAGGATTGCAAACCTACACGGTTGATGCTAGATTTCAACCGATTCCCGGTTTGCCACAGGTCGTCCGTTGTCGCGGACAGGTGACTCCCATTTCGGGCAAATTAATCTATCGGATGGAAATCACTGAAATTGGCATTACACCAAAACCTTATGCAAAATGTAATGTTGAAGTCATCCTAAACGGCAAAATTGTTGTTCACTTCCAAGACCTCGGCTTGCAGCTATCTGAAAAGAACCCCAATCATTCAATTTCTGTTGAACAAGCGATAAACAACTCTCAACAAAAGGCAGGATTACCCCGGAAACCAGCCTTATTAAATGAAGATCAAGTCAACGAATTTTGTCTGGGTTCGGTTGCTAAGTGTTTTGGCCCAGAATTCGAGATTTATGACAACGGTGGCGTCAAAGCTTCGCGGATGCCCAATACTCATCTCAATTTGGTGCATCGCGTTTTGGAAGTGAATGGTAAACGCCATGAACTAACAAAAAATTCCAGTATTGTTACTGAATACGACGTTCCCACAGAGCCTTGGTATTATCGCCAAAACTCCTCTCCAACAATACCGTACTCAATTTTAATGGAGATAGCTCTGCAACCCTGTGGTTTTCTCTCTGCTTATTTAGGAACTACTTTGTTGTATCCAAATCAAGACTTGTACTTCCGCAATCTTGATGGACAGGGTCGCCTTCTCAAGGATATAGATATTCGAGGAAAGACGATTACGAATACAGCCCGGTTACTGTCTTCATCCAATATCCAGGGAGTGATTATTCAGAGTTTTGATTTTCAAATGGTTTGCGATGGCGAACCGTTTTATGAAGGAACTGCCGCATTTGGTCATTTTAGCCCCCAATCTTTAGCAAATCAGGTAGGACTGGATCGCGGTAAGGATGTTCCACCCTGGTACGAAACGGAAAATACCACCGGACTCGCGAAAGCAAAAATCGACTTAAGGAGTCCGGAAAGTAGAGCCAAGTTTTATCGCCTTAATCAGGCTCGACCCCATTATCGGCTTGCTCAGTATCAGTTAGACCTCCTGAATGAAGTACGAATTATTCAAGGAGGAGGGAACTATCAGCAAGGCTACATCTATGCCCGAAAAGAGGTAAAGCCGAATGACTGGTATTTCAAGTGTCATTTTTACCTTGACCCGGTCATGCCTGGTTCATTAGGAATTGAGGGGATTTTGCAAGCGATGCAAGTCTATGCCTTGCAGAACGATCTTGGTAAACAATTCAAATCTCCCCGTTTTGTCCAAGCCATCGACCATCTAATCGTTTGGAAATATCGCGGACAAATTCCTCATGGTCATACCGAGATGTATTTAGAGGTTCATATTTCCAAAGTGGATATTACTCCAAACAAAGTCACCTTAATCGGTGATGCCAGTTTGTGGAAACCCAACCTGAGAATCTATGAAGTTAAAGACATCGCTCTTTGTTTAGTTGAGTCTGATTAAAATCTATCAAACTCACACTATGGTTCAGTTAGTACTGTTGGTGAATTAAGAACCTAACCCCCAGCCCCCTTCCCTAGTAGGGAAGGGGAGTCCGGAAGCCCCTCTTCTCCTAAGGGAGGGATTTGGGGAGTCAACCCAACCGACAATCTACAATCTGTTATTGGCTTGAATTGGAAAAAGAAACTATGTTGGCAATACCTTTAACGCAAAACAAAAATGGTCTTCGTTTCTCAGGAAATCCAAACAATCAAAATCCAGTCTGGCAGGGTTCTTTAAATTCTGTAGCTTTTGATGAAGAAGGTATCAAGACTAAACTGCTGAATTTAGATAAACCCTGTTACATCGTTAGCAAGCAAGGCCAAATTGGGGTCACGAACGAAGGTTATTTAGGGGATGCTAATAACGGCAAAACTGAATCCGTGGAAACTTTGACAGCAGTGCCACCGCTAGTTCCTCAACAGTTGGGAGACCCCAGTTTCCTGACTTTTCACGGGGTAAAATATGCTTATAGTACGGGGTCAATGGCGAATGGCATTGCCTCCGAAGAAATGGTAATTGCCCTTGGTAAAGAAAAGATTCTCAGTGCCTTTGGTGCCGCGGGCTTAGTTCCTTCTCGCATTGAAACTGCTATTCACCGCATTCAGCAAGCACTTCCAGAAGGGCCTTATGCATTTAATTTGATCCACAGTCCTAGCGAAGCTGCAATCGAGCGGGGTGCAATCAATTTATATCTCAAATACGGCGTCACCACTGTAGAAGCTTCCGCATTTCTGGATTTGACACCCAACATTGTTTATTATCGGGCAGCGGGACTTAGCCTCAATTCAGCGAATCAAATCGAGATCAAAAACAAAATAATTGCCAAAGTTTCTAGGGCAGAAGTTGCAACTAAATTTTTGCAACCAGCCCCAACTAAAATGCTCAAGCAATTGGTCGCTCAAGGACTGATTACTGAGTTACAAGCTTCCTTGGCTGAAAAAATTCCAATGGCTGACGATATTACTGTAGAAGCCGATTCTGGCGGTCATACAGATAATCGTCCCTTAGTTTGTCTCTTACCTTCGATTCTGACTCTTAGGGATGAAATTCAGGAAAAATATGGTTACGAACAACCTGTCAGAGTTGGAGCGGCTGGAGGAATTGGTACACCGCAGTCAGCATTAGGGGCATTTATGATGGGAGCCGCTTATGTGGTGACAGGCTCCATTAACCAATCCTGTCTTGAAGCTGGAGCTTCTACTCATACCAAAAACTTGCTAGCTCAAGCGGCTATGGCTGATGTGAGTATGGCACCAGCGGCGGATATGTTTGAAATGGGGGTGAAATTGCAAGTCCTGAAACGTGGCAGTCTCTTCCCAATGCGGGCGCAAAAACTCTTTGATTTCTACAAGAACTATGACTCAATTGAAGAAATTCCGCTTGTGGAAAGAGAGAAATTAGAAAAAGAAATCTTCAGGAAGAGTCTAGAGTCAGTTTGGGAAGATACGGTTGCTTATTTTTCTCAACGCGACCCGGATCAAATAACCAGAGCAGATAACAATCCTAAACGTAAAATGGCTCTGATTTTCCGCTCGTATTTGGGCTTGTCCTCCCGTTGGTCTAATGCGGGTGAGAAAGGTCGTGAAATGGATTATCAAATCTGGTGTGGCCCCTCGATGGGATCGTTCAATGAATGGGTGAAGGGTTCTTATCTGGCTCAAGCGAATAATCGTCGCGTAGTTGATGTTGCCGATCACATAATGATTGGTAGTGCCTTTTTGTACCGGCTGCAAAACTTGAAACTACAGGGATTATCGATACCTGCACAATACTGGAACTACTGTCCAAAACCTCTTTTTTAGGGATAGTCTAAGCATTCTTGCTACAAGGGGCTGGCATTGTGAAGAACTTTGCCGAAAAAGCCTCTGAGCTGTCTCTATTGGTATCCCTTAAACTGTGAAGACAAGCGATCGCGTATAGGCGTTTTTATGTTTTTATTAAGACGCTTTTGAGTGAGTCTGCGCGATCGCTTTTGTCACTTCCAAGAACTCGCGCAAAGTCGCTGAAGCATCGTCCTGTCGCCATACAGCCGCCATTGGGACAGTTGGTGTTGGTTCAGCGATGTTTTTGTACAAGACACCCTTGCGTTGAAGATTTTGGACATTAGCAGGGAGCAAGGCAACTCCAACCCCACCAGCGACTAAGCCGAGTATTGTTAGCATCAGCGTTCCTTCTTGGATGACAACGGGGGAAATACCCGATTGTTGGCACAGATGTTCGAGCTGTTCAGATAAGACTGGAGAGAATTGACGAGAAGGAAGGATGAACACTTCCTGTGCCAGTGCTTTTAAGGAAACTTGAGGTTGGCTCGCCAGTGGATGACTCTCTGGTAAGGCGACGATTAAAGACTCATGGCAAATCGTCATCCAGGATAAATCAACTTCTTCTTGCATCCACGACGGCAAATGGAAAAAGCCAACATCCAGATGGCGATCGCGCAGTGCTTGCAATTGGAAGGAAGTTGCTAACTCTCGCCAGACGAGTTCCACAAGCGGAAAACGTTCAAGATAAACTCGCAGAATGTCTGGCAAAAAGCTGTTTGCCACTGAGCTAGTAAAGCCGATTACCAATCGCCCGATTTCTCCACGACTAGCACGTTGCGCCATGTTGACCGCACGATCTACGCTAGCGATCGCGCTTCGAGCTTCGTCTAAAAAGACTCTTCCCGCTAGGGTTAACTGGAGCGGTCGCTGGGTGCGATCGAACAGCTGCACTCCCAGATCGTCTTCGAGATCGTGAATTTGTTTGCTCAAGGGAGGTTGCGCGATATGCAGACGAGCAGCAGCACGAGAGAAGTTTAACTCCTCTGCAACCGCGATGAAGTAATGCAAATGCCGAAGCTCCATTCGTTCTTCACCACTATGTCTTTGCCCTAATCTTGGCAAGATAGGAATGCAAATGTCAAATTAATATCCGTTTTTAAACACTATATCTTTGCCATATAGTTACCTAATCAAGAAAGTATTAGACATCTAGTAAACCCTTCGTTAATCTAAATGAAAAGACGTTATCAACCTCAACACATCTAAGTTAATAGATAGTGTTGTAAATAAGTATAGGGAGCCATTATTTTATGAAGAAGATCGAGCGTGTTGCCATTGTAGGGGGAACGCACGGAAACGAACTCACCGGAATTTACTTAGTGAAGAAATTCGAGCGATCGCCCAACTTAATTCAGCGACCTAGCTTTGAAAGTCTTACCTTGTTAGCGAATCCCAAAGCCTATGAAATTGGGAAACGGTATGTTGATACCGACCTTAATCGCTGTTTTCTTCGCCAGGATTTGGAGAATTCGAGCCTTTCTAGTTACGAAGCGCAACGAGCCAAGGAGATTTATGGAAAATTTGGCTCTGGGGGGAGCCATCAGGCAGATTTGGTTGTTGATTTACACAGCAGTACAGCAAACATGGAGCTAACAATTATTCTCGCTAGTAAGCATCCTTTTAACCTTCAGCTAGCCGCTTATCTCACATCTTTTCATTCTAAAGTGAAGGTACTTTACTCGACAACCAGAAATCAAGGCACCCCTCATCTGGACTCAATTTGTGAATTCGGCTGCACAGTTGAAGTCGGTGCGGTGGCTCAAGGGGTATTGGATGCAACTTTATTTCAGCAAACGGAGGAACTCGTCCACGCAATTTTAGACTACACGGAAGCCTATAACCAGGGAACGCCACCTCCTGTAAGAGATACCCTTACCGTTTATCACAGCATCCAGACAATAGACTATCCCAGGAATGAGTTTGGAGAGATTCAGGCAATGATTCATCCCCAGCTTCAATTTAGAGATTATGAAGCGCTTCATCCCGGCGATCTCATGTTTTTAACGTTTGATGGTCAAGCGAGCGCTTATGAAGGTGAAGCAACAGTTTATCCAGTCTTTATCAATGAAGCAGCCTACTATGAAAAAGGAGTTGCTATGTGTTTGACTGAAAAGCAGCAAGTCACCATTTAGCAAAAGTCTCAAGTGTCGAATTCAGATTAAATCATTTCTAACTCTTCGTCAGTTAAAAAAATATCGCGAACTTGGAATTGTGGATTTTATTGATTAACAAAAATAAAAAGTAAATCGGTAATTCAAAAACACAAAGGAGTCATAAATGAAGGCGCAGCAGGCAGAACTTTACCAAAGTATTCAAGAATTCCCCCTTGACGATCCGGAGTCTGCTTTTCCCTTTAGTCAAAGGTTAGCAAGAGAAAACGGTTGGACGGCTCAATATACTCAGCGTGCCATTAACGAATACAAAAAGTTTATTTTTCTTGCCCTTGTAGTTGGGCATCCTGTCACGCCTTCCGATCAAGTAGATCGAGTTTGGCATTTGCACTTAACTTACACTCATTCCTACTGGGATGAGTTTTGTGACAAAGTTTTAAAAAAACCATTGCACCATCACCCAACGAAGGGCGGTTCCAGCGAACAGGATAATTTTTATAGGTGCTATAACGAGACGCTGATTAGCTACGAAAAACTCTTTGGACAGCAACCTCCTAGCGATATCTGGTCACCACCCAACACTCGATTTGGTAAAGACATTGAGTGCAGACAAGTCAACACTCATCGGTACTGGATCGTACCCAAACCATCTTTTACTCTGACTTGGTTGCCATCTATTTATCTCCCTCGCTTGCCTTTGGGGCAATTCCTAGCGATCGCTCTATTGTCATTTATATTAGTTCTAACTATCAGCAGCTCTACGCTACTGATAGCAGGGATTTCTACCCAGACAACTCACTCTACAAGCTCTGAATTAGCACTGGCTCAAACAAGCGAAAATTCTCCACTACCTCGCAAGACTCCAACTCCTACTTCTAAGAACAAAGATCGTCCTACTTCGGAAAAATCTTCAGGATCGTTTTGGTGGTGGCTACCAATATTCCTCATTTTTTCCCTGTTCGGAAGTCGCGGCAATAACAGTGGTGGTGGTAGTAGTGGTAGTAATGATAGTACGAACAACGGCTGCGGCTGTGGCTGTATGTGATCGGGCATCTGTTCAAGACTGGACAAGAGACATACAACTAGAGAAACCCTGTCCAAAACCCTTGAGTGGGCGTCATTTTTGGCGTTACCTTCAGCAATCAGGTATCAGCAAAATGGATTTCTGATTAACCAGCGCAAACTCCAAAAATCTTCTAACAGCGACTGTTCTCGTAATTCTTAATTGCTTTTGACTTGGCTACCGTGACTGCGAGGATCATCCTGACTAACTTTGGCAGGTGTAACGGGTGATTGGAAGGCAGAAACCTGTCCCCCAGCTTGGGCGTAAGGCAGAGGTACAGAAGCAACAAGGGCGTCAATGTTTGCCTGCATGACGGGACGAGGTACCTCACCAATCGTTTGAGCGATCGCGTCTCCGTTATTGCCGAAATATACAAAATGGGGAATCCCATCAACGCGGTAGCGCGTCATCTCTGGCAACCACTTATTGTTATCCACATTCAGCATGACAAAATTCATCGAATCAGCATACTGCTCTTTCAGTTCGCCCAGATCCTTTGCCATCGCCTGACAGCTGGTACACCAGTTCGCATAAAATTCCATCAACGTCGGCTTGCCATTGCTCAAAGCCACTTCTAACGGTGTAGATTGCTCAGCTTGGGTGTCCAGGGAAACTGAACTTGTCTCAGTTTGCAGTCCCAAGAATAGGAAAACGCTGAGGACAATCGCTACTAAAGCAATCAAGAAGTTTGTGACACGTTTCGCGCCGGTTCCTAGCGACGGCGGCTGGGAGGTTGCAGTTGATTCAGGTGAATTCACAGCCATCGAAGATTTTTTCACGATTGTTATAGATGAGCTACCTTTAGTGTACCAACTCCCTCCAGAGCTACCTTTGCCGTGAAAAAACGAGTAACGTTGACTTTTCCCAAACGAGCGATTCAGATGCCAGTGACTTATCGACTGGCGAAGGATTTTAATGTAGCGGCGAATATTATTCGTGCCCAAGTGGCACCCAATCAAATTGGGAAGCTAGTGGTGGAACTTTTGGGCGATATTGATGCAATAGATGCGGGAATCGAATGGATGCGATCGCAAGATATTAGCGTTTCTTTTGCCAGTCGCGAGATCGCGATCGATGAAGACGTTTGCGTTCACTGCGGGTTATGCACTGGCGTTTGCCCCACAGAAGCTTTGACTCTGGAACCGCAGACATTTCGGCTTAATTTTACGCGATCGCGCTGTATTGTCTGCGAACAGTGCATTCCCACCTGTCCCGTAGAGGCAATTTCTACTAATTTTTGAATTGAAAATGCCTCTTTTTGGCGAATTGAGTCCAAGACTAGGCGATCGCATAATTGTAGTAACCGCACCGCTCTTGAATGGCAGCGATCGCATCGAGAATCGTGCTAAGAGCAACGCTATTCTCCGATTTTAAGAGCATCTGGCGTAGATGAGGTAATGCTCCAGCGCTGCCGATTTTCCCCAAACTATAGGCAGCCTTCTCACGAACGCTAACGTCTTCGTGGTTAACAGCTTGCCTGAGCGCCCCTACAGCCGACGGGCTATTGATTTGACCTAATGCCCAGGCAGCACTCCCTCGAACGCTAGCGTCTGGGTGGTTGAGAGCTTGTCGCAGTGCTGCTACCGCCGCTGGAGTGCCGATTTGACCTAATGCCCAAGCAGCGCTTCCACCCACAGTCGCGTCTTCATCGTTCAACGCCCCCAACAGCCCCACCACCGCAGCCGGAGAACCGATTTCCCCTAAAGCCTCCGCAGCCTTCTCGCGCACCCGATAGTCGGTATCGTGCAAAGCCTCCAGCAGCCCGGTTACGGCAATCTGGCAGCCAGTGCTACCTAAAGCAGAGGCAGCATTTTCGCGCACCCGATAGTCGGTATCGTGCAAAGCCTCTAGAAGTCCCGCTACCGCTGCTGGGGAGCCTATTTTTTCTAACGCAGCGGCAGCACTTTGACGAACCCCAAAGTCTTCATCATGTAACGCTTGTCGCAGCCCCACAACGCTGACTTCACTGCCGATTTTCCCTAAAGCCTCAGCAGCTTTTTCTCGAACATCAAAGTTTGGATGGTTTAAAGCTTTCAGTAGCGCCGCTACGCCTTCCTCCTTGCCCATAGAACCCAGGGCATAGGCAGCCATCCAACCCACCCACGAATCGTCATCGTCCAAAGCTTCTAAAAGCCCAGCTACCGCCGCTTGGGCAGGCGCAGGCTCGATGCCCTTTCTGCCGATTTTCCTTAAAGCATAGGCAGCACCCCTGCGAACATAAAAGTCACGATCCTTTAAAGCTTCTAGCAACCCTGACATTGCCGCCGGAGAACCGACTAAACCTAACCCATAGGCAGCACAACTGCGAACCTCATAATCTTCATCTTTCAGCGCCTTCAGCAGCCCCGATACTGCCAACGGATTGCGGGTAAGGCCTAAGCCGAATGCAGCCCTCTCGCGCACCCGATAGTCTCGATCCTGCAACACTTCCAGTAGTGTCGCCACCGCCTCCTCGCTGCCAATTTTTCCTAAAGCATAGGCAGCTCTTCGGCGAACATCAAAGTCATCATCGTTCAACGCTTGCCGTAGCGCCATCACCGTTTCTTGCGTGCCAATCGAACCTAATGCTTCGGCTGCTTTTTGACGCACCCGATAGTTTTCATCATTTAACGCTTGCAGTAGTGCTGATACCGCCTGCTGAGTGGGAATTTGACCTAAAGCATAGGCAGCATTGTAACGCACCCGAAAATCTGCATCGTTCAAAGCTTCCAGTAGCGCCGACACTGCTTCTTCGGTGGGGGTTTGACCTAAAGCGTAGGCAGCTCTCCCACGCACATCAAAGTCCTCATCGTTCAATGCTTGCCGCAGCACCCCTACGGCTGCCTGGGTACCAATCGCGCCTAAGGCATAAGCTGCACTCTCGCGCACCTGAAAATCTTCATCGTTCAACGCTTGCCGCAGTCCCATCACTGCGGCATCGGTGCCGATAGAACCTAATCCATAAGCTGCACTCAAGCGAACACCAGAGTCGTCATCGTTCAATACTTCCAGCAGCGCTGTCACGACTGCATCGGTGCCGATGGAAGCTAAGCCATAAGCTGCACTTTCACGCACCTTAGCGTCAGGGTGGTGAAGCGCTGGGAGTAGGCTGGGGATTGCACTATCAGAGCCAGTGATGCCTAAAAGTTGAAATTTCAACTCTTGAGGAACTTCTAGAGAAGCAACTAAACCGACGGTTGCGGCTTGAAACTCCGGTTTAACGGCTCCTGCCATCTGTGCGCCTAACCTCAAATCCACTTCTAAGGCTAACTTCACGACTCGCACTACCTGAGCTTTTTCCTCCAAGCGCTGTAACATCTGCACTATGGGGTCTGTCCATTTTAGATAATTTAAATACTCCTGCTTGAGCTGGTCATCACTCAGTGAGAGTACCTGTTGGAGGAGGTTTTCGGCGGTGTAAGATTCCTGAATCGGTTGGTGATGCAATTCCATCTAGTTGCCTTCTCACATTTGAATCAATGGGTGCTTGAGCAAACCGTCTAGGCTACGTCCGACTCAGCAAAAAAATATATGACTTTGATTTTAACGAACGACGACGGAATAGACGCTCCTGGAATCCGAGCGCTGCACAAGGCGATGAATGGCAAGGGGGTGATTGTGGCTCCTAAAGACCATTTATCCGGATGCGGTCATCAGGTGACGACGACTCAAGCGATTCATGTCCGGCGTCGCTCGGATTTTGAATATGCGATCGCGGGTACTCCCGCTGATTGCGTTCGCATTGCAATTACACATCTTTGCCCTACTGTCAAGTTTGTCCTTTCTGGCATCAACGCCGGTGGCAACTTAGGAGCCGATGTTTACATTTCAGGGACTGTCGCCGCTGTGCGCGAAGCAGCCTTTCATGGCATTCCGGGGATTGCCGTTTCCCACTATCGCAAAGGCAAACTGAATGTCGATTGGGATGTGGCGGCGAGGTGGACGGCTGGAATTTTAGCCGATCTACTCAACCGTACCATTGAACCGGGAACGTTTTGGAATGTGAATTTGCCGCATTTGTTACCCGGAGATCCCGATCCGGAAGTGGTGTTTTGCGAACCTTCTCGGCAACCCTTACCAGTTAACTATCGCGTTGAAGGCGATAATTTTTACTACGTCGGAGAATATGCCAAACGCGATCGTACGCCCGGTAGCGATGTTGATGTTTGCTTTTCCGGCAAAATCGCCGTAACTCAGCTGCGACTTTAAAAAAGGTGAGGTAAGATACCGCTCCCATAAGAGTTAACGAAAATCCCTTAATGCAGTCCCTTCGTGTAAGATAGCCAAGGTTAAATTGAACTCAATAGTGGTGGAACCATCCGAAGCACAATACCTAATTCTCAACGCCTTAGATACCTTAGAGCTACTTAGCAATGCGGTGTATGATGAAGACACAGGAATTTGGGTAATTGAAACCCCTAGCAATGTCTTACCCTATGCTCGACTCCTGCAAAATAGCGATATTGTTCCTATCAAATGGGTATCGGAACGATGACAAAACCTACTGAGATTGAAAAGCAACAGTATGCAAGAATAAAAGAACTTTTTGCTTTATCTCGACAGCGCTACTTGGATGCAGGAGGCGATCCTCGAAAGCGCCCAAGTGGTCTGAAAGGTGATGACTACTTGACAGATGAAGAAAGGCAAGAACTATTTGCGATCGCTCGCGGTGGAGTTAAAATCATCGGGGACGAAGTTCACTGTGAAGGGCGGTCTTGGAAAATATCCGCAAAAGATATAAATAATTAGAATTAATCAAAATGCGAATTTTAATCATGGGCGGAACCCGTTTTATCGGGGTTTATCTAACAAAAATTTTGGCGGAACAAGGGCATGAAGTGGTGCTGTTCAATCGGGGAAATAAACCAGCGCCCGTTGAAGGGATCAAACAAATTCAGGGCGATCGCACGGATGCTTCGCAACTAAGAGAAAAGTTATCTCAAGAAAAATTCGACGCAATTTTTGATAACAACGGTCGGGAATTGAGCGACACCCAACCTTTAGTAGAAATTTTCAAGGATCGGGTGCAGCATTTTATCTACATGAGTTCTGCGGGTGTGTATCAAAAGTCAGATCAGATGCCTCATGTAGAAGGGGATGCCGTCGATCCAAAAAGTCGTCACAAAGGCAAGCATGAAACGGAAGCTTACCTAGCACAGCAAAAAGTGCCTTTTACATCGATTCGTCCTACCTATATTTACGGCCCGCAGAATTATAACGATCTGGAAGCTTGGTTTTTCGACCGGATTGTGCGCGATCGCCCAATTCTCATGCCCGGACATGGCTTCCATCTCACCCAACTCGGTCATGTGAAAGACTTAGCGGTAGCAATGGCAGCAGTGCTGGGCAATTCTCAGGCAGTGGGACAGATTTATAATGTGTCGGGCGATCGCTATGTTACTTTTGATGGTCTAGCGCGTGCTTGTGCGATTGCAGCCGGGAAGTCCCCTGAGAATTTACAAATTCTCCACTACGAACCCAAAAAGTTTGACTTTGGCAAACGCAAAGCTTTTCCTTTCCGACTTCAGCACTTCTTCGCCTCAGTAAATAAAGCCAAGGCTGAACTAGGATGGCAACCAGAATATGACTTAATTTCTGGGCTGAAAAACTCGTTCCAGAAAGATTATCTTGCCTCTGGTCGGAACAAAGCCGAGATAGATTTCTCAATTGATAACGAAATTCTAGAAGCAGGCTAAATCAACTACCAAGACACGAAGACATGAAGACGCGAAAGAGCGATTAGTCGTTGTAGAGAGCCGATGAATCGTATCTCTACTGGCTAACCGCTGAGGGTTGCTCGGTTTTTTGGGGTAGAAGGTAAATAACTCCAGAAATCAAAGTGAAGGCAACGGAAATCCAGAAAGCAATCATGGCGGGAATTTCCCAAGAGACAGGCAGAGGTGCGATCAAAAGCGCGATCGCAATAATCTGACTGACTGTTTTTAACTTGCCCCAAATATTCGCTCCACTAATGGTCGTTTTGTTAACGCGCCAACCCGCGATCGCTAACTCTCTTGCCAAAATTAGAAATACGCCCCATGCCGGTACTTGACCGAGTTGAATGAGCGGCAATAGGGGAGCCAACACCAGTAATTTATCAACTAACGGGTCAAGAAATTTACCCAAATCTGTAACTTGATTCAATTTACGAGCCAAGTAGCCATCTAACCAATCCGTAGCCGCCGCAACCAGAAAAATTACCAACCCCACAGTGCGAGTTTCAGTTGTTGGGGTGTCCAGGCAATAAAGCAGAACTGGCAACGCCAGTAAGCGAGATAAAGTAATCCAGTTGGGTAGCGTCATAACAAGCATCGATCTGATAAGTTAAAAAGACTGTAGACTCCGGACGGTTTCGCGTCCAGAGTCTACAGCCTGAAATTCTAAGTTTACAGTTAGGGATTCGCGATTCGCTTTTTAACAAGCACCTTTCTTCTTCACAACTGCCATCACCGTCTTGAAAATCAAGCTGAGGTCGTAAGCAACAGACCACTTTTGCTGGTAGTCAATATCCATGCGGACAATGTCTTCAAAGTCTTGGACGCTAGAACGACCATTCGCTTGCCACTCGCCAGTAATTCCCGGCTTAACATTCAATCTTTCCCAGTGATGAGCGTCGTAGCGCATGACTTCATCAACGGTCGGCGGACGGGTTCCTACTAAGCTCATGTCCCCCATTAGAACGTTCCAAAACTGCGGGAATTCATCTAAGCTAGTGCGACGTAAGAACTTACCGATGCGGGTAATCCGGGGGTCATTTTCGTTTTTAAAAATATGCCCTTTCGCTTGGTTATCGACCAGATGCTTGAGCTTCTCTGCACCAACAACCATCGAACGGAATTTCCAGATGCGGAACTTGCGTCCATTCAAACCGCAGCGAATCTGACTGTAAAAGACAGGACCTGGGTTATCCAGTTGCATCGCGATCGCAACTGGAATTGTAATTGTCGCTGCGATCGCTAACCCCACGACGCCTCCCAAGATATCAATCAGGCGCTTCTCTTTGCTAGTGACAGATGGATGACAGCTTGGCTTTGCAACATCAACCAGGTAGATTTCATCAAACGCCGACGAAGCAACGTCGAGGGATTCGGGGAGGTGGGAAGTAGTAATCACTGTTTTTAAGTTGGCTTCTAGAATCAGGTTGCTCTTATGTCAATATAGGCAACACCCCTTACAGATGAATCGTTGAAAGCCCTTACTTTACCGAATCTTTAAGGGAATCGGTATTTTTTTAAGTTTTGTTAGAAGTACGGTTGACAAGCTACAGATTTCAATTATTTAATCCTCTGCCTGTAGGAGGATTGAGAATGGATAATTCTTTTTACCTGAAAGTACGTCGTTACGCGTCTCTTGCGGGTCAGAACTTACCCGGCAAGGATTGAGAAGGATAATTTTTTACCTTGAAGTACTCCTCCCCAGTCTTTTGCAAACAAAGATTTTTCCCGATTTTCCTCCGCACGTAGGGGGAATTGCGGAGGGATGTTCTTGTGACTGAATACAAGCAGTCTCGGATCTCATCGCTAAACTGTTGCCGGTACTAACAAGTCAAAAACTAATGGTTCTTCTAGTTTTTGATAAGTGCTTGTCAGGATAGTGTTTAAATAGCGAAGATAGCGATCGCCCTGCTGAGCATTCAGTCGATACATCTGGGTCGCTTCTTTCTCAAAAAGTGGAGCCTCTGCGATCGCTTGATAGTCAGGATTTTGCTCGGAGGTGGAACTCAGCAGTCCAAACTCGACTTCCGACGGCACGATACCCGCAGGCAGCTTTCCTTCCAAAAGCGCCATAACGCGAGAATAACAAACCCGCGTATTAATGCCGCGATACTCTAATAACTGCATAATTTCATTCAGCGGCAGCGGTTCTTCCGGTAAAGCGCGTAAAAGTTCCAAAAGCAGAAAATAATCGCTGTACTGCTGCGTTTGTTGCTCCAACAGTTGAGGATACAGCGGTAACGTAGCCAAACCGTAAGCCACTGGACTACAGTTTAGGGTTGAGTCGTTTGCGCCAGTATCCCGAATCAAGACTGCTTTTGGGAGTTTTTGTCGCAGCCATTGAGCGATTTCTCCGACGGCTGCGGTTCCGCCAGTACAGATAATTTGATGAATTCCCGATGCCGGTATCCCTGCCTGAGTTAGCAGCGCATTCAATTCTTGATTCAGTTTTTCAAGAAACGGTTTGAACACGCGGTTTTCTAAATCTCGGCGTGTCACCAAACAGGACTTTCCGCCCAATTCCACGGTATAGCTGTCTTGCTGTTGCAGAATTCGTTTGACAGAATTGGCAGCTTCCAGAAGCGCTTGTCCTAGAGGAGAACTTTGCAATAACGATGCCAAGCGATCGCGCGTTGCTAAATCGGGTTCCCCGGCTTTGGGAAGGCTCAAGGATGAAGAATGCAGGATGAAGGATGACTCGAATTCATCTTTCATTTTGCCTTCTTCATCGTTCAAGAGTAATTGACCGATGATGTCTTGATCGATAGCGTTGCCTGCATAGGCGAGACTCCGACAAGCAAACTGAGAATACGTTAAGTCTTTAAGATTTTCGGGCAAATTCACCACAGCGAGTTCGATGGTAGTGGCACCCGCGTCGATCACCAGAGTCCCGCCTTGCCAGGGGACTCCCGGTAAGGTTGCACCTTCAATTCCTGCTAACAAAGTAGCGATCGCATCTTCAAGAAAGAAGATTTCCTCCGGATTTTCCACCAGATGGGCACCCAGTACGGCTTCGCGAATGTTAAAGCGGTAGGTATCTCCCCATTTAGCCGGACAACCGACAATCACACCACTCAAGCAACTCATCGCTGCATTCAGCGTAGAGGGCTTTAAACCAGCAGCACCCACCAAATTAGGTCTCGATTGTTCTGTGGGGGATAGCGGGTTTCCCTGCCTTCCTAGAGGTCTTAGAGTGGCAAATAACGCTTGCAATGAGCGCCCCAGCCAGTAAAGAGAAATTGGCTGGTCGAGCGACCACTGCAATATCGGCTCCCATTTTTTAGCAGATGAATAGTAAGGAATTCCCACCTTCAAGTACGGTTTAAAGCCTTGAATAAAGACTCCTTCTTTACGATTGGCAAGAGAAGACGCCAGAACACCCACTGCGATCGCCGCTGGCGTATGCGCGTAAGTGTTACTCGCGGCTGGTGTATCGGCGTAAGCGCTACTCGCACCCCCCGATGACTGCTCTGAATTGCTCCAGGCTGGCCCCGTGTAAGTCACTGCGGGTAAACGAAAGCTGGTTTGGGTAGATTCTGTCTGTCCTTGGCTTATCCAATAGATGGGATATCGTTCACCCGTCGAACCATTTAACAAAACCGCAGACACGCCAGTTGTGCCAAAGTCAATACCTAAGTACCAGGCATACTTGCTGACATTCTCCGCAGGCGATGGTTTTGCAGACTCAAGGACAGTGGAAGAATGTATTGAATTTGGATTCATTATCCCGATCGGGAGCAATTTTGTACTTTCTAAAACGAATGGGGATTCAAGGGTAATTCCCTGAGTGGGTATCCCTACGGAGTTTTTTTTTCCGGGTTCGATGAGTCTGAAAATATATCCAGCTCCAGATCAAAATCGTCAGGTTGAGGCAGCGTCGGCTCAGAAACGGCTTCTTCCTCGGTTGCCATCGGTGGATTGTTAGGGAACTGAGCGATCGCATCGTCTGGTGGAGCGATCAGTTCTTCCAATCGCAATAATTCTTCCTGCCAATCCGATTCCCCTAGGTGTGTTATTTCGACTTGCGAAATTTCTGGCATTTCCTCAAATTCCCAGTCGCCTAAATCTTCTTCCTGCAACCCAGTTAGCGCATCAATATCGGCATCGGACGCGATCGCTCTTTCTCTGGGTGTTTCTAGACTCTGTTCCTCATCGGCAAATAATTCCCACGATTCATCGAACTCAATCGATACTGCTGTCTCCTCACCAGTAATTTCTGGCGTCTGTTGTGCTTCCGAGTCAGAGAAGTATTCTTGCTCTAGCGCCGCCGTTTCAGTAGGTAGTAGATTGACTTCTTCGGGGAAGAATGACAACGATTCATCGAAATCAATGGTGGCTGGTGCCTCCCTTGACGGATTGGCTGACTCCTCCCACTCCCAGTCGGCAACGTATTCTTGTTCTAACGCCGCCGTTTCGATTGGTGGTAGCTCTAAATCGACTTCTTCTTCGGGGAATACCAACGATTCGTCGAAATCGATGGCGGCTGGTGCCTCCCTTGACGGATTGGCTGGCGGTGGCATTTCTTCCCACTCCCAGTCAGCAACATATTCGTGTTCCAGCGCCGCCGTTTCTGTAGGTAGTAGATCGACTTCTTCGGGGAATACCAACGATTCATCGAAATCGATGATTTCTGGCATCTCTTCTGGCGTTTCTGTTGACGTGATTCCTAACGTCTGTTGCTGGGAATCGGCTATGTATTCTCGATCCTCCTGTATTCCAAGTTCTGCTTCTAATGTCGAACTTAGCGAGGGCGATACTTCCGACGATTCATCAAGATTAGCGGGGGGAAGAAAAGCGATCGCTTTGTCTGGCGCTGGGTCTAAGGGTTCTACAGGGAACAAGGAAGCCAAATTCCAATCCGCTCTTTCATCGGCTGTTGTCGTGTTCGCCGTTTCCGGTTGCTCCTGATGGGAATTTTGTGGATGGTGAGCGATCGCGTTTTCTGTTTCTGAACCTAAACTGAATTCCCCAGACGGCAATCTTTCTGACTCCTCATCTGTTCCAGGAACAGAATCCTCCTCCACAAAGCTATCTAGGGCGAGATCATCCCAATCTTCCATCAACAACTCATCCAGTTCCGTCACTGGCAAAGCTTCCTGGTGTCTCGTCCTCTGGGTTATTTCTGACGCTTCTGCTTGTGTTTCAACAGCATCAACCGTCCCTTCTGGTATCTCCGTCCCAAAAAGCTCTTCCTCCTCTGCGAACCAGTCATCTTGAGTCTGGATCTCTATAGCGTTATCGCTAAAATCCGCCTCTATATCCCTTCTCTGCTCCTCTGATGGCGGGAATACGCCCCCCTGAGGTGCCTCAAAGCTAGACAAATCTTCGCTCAGCAGTTGCAGTGTATCTCTATCCAGCCAAAAAAATTCGTCTTGGTCAACTGAGAAAGTATCCATCGCCAGCAGATTCTCGTCTGGCGAAGCTGGAATGTAGATATCTTCTTCCAGACTTGCAGCTTCCTCGGTTGCAGGTTGCTCTGTATCCTGGATTTGAGTGTCCTGGATTTGGATGTCCTGGATTTGAGTATTCTGGATTTGAGTGATTTCCTCCACACTCGGAGGTGTGACGATTGGCAAGGGAGATTCCGGTGGCAGTACTTCTTGCTCCTGGAACAGATCCTCCTGCAACAGATCGGTTAGTGCCGAAATGACCAGATCCCCTTCTTCCACTGTTTCAGGATTGAAGGCTTCATTGGTTTCGACATTTTGATTGTCACTGGCAATCGTCGGAGCGATCGCCCACTTCTCAGCTTGGATAACAGTCCTTTCCCAATCTTCTGGAAATAAAACATTTTCCCAAGAGTCCTCAACTTGCTCGACTCTCGCAGGTGGTTGCGCGATCGCGGCATCTTCAGCGGGGTCTTCCAAACCTGCAAACAGGGCATCCTCTAAAGAGTCCTGACTGCTATAAGGGCGAGGGTTCCTCTCTCCGGCTGAATCTTGAGGAATGATTGGATTTATACTTTCTGCTTGAGTTTGGGTATCTCCGGCGGGATTATTCTCCGGTTGTTTCTCAACTTTTTGAGCTTGTTGTTCGGGACTCTGTGAGATCGGCGGCGTCCCAAACAAGCTTTCAAAAAAATCGTCGATTTCGTCGCGCTTCCTGTCGGGAATCGTGGGAAGGATAGGCTCCGTCTGGAAGATAGTTTTCATATCATCGTCATCAAGCGATGCCATCTCCAGATTGCCCAATTTCTCTAGATTCAAGTCTTCCAGACCGCTACTCTGGGCACCAGAGGTAGGGTTCGATGGAGTGCTAGCAGACGATGCTGTCCCAAAAAGATTATCCTTTGAGGAGGTTTGGCTTTGAACCGACTCGCCTAAGCGGTCCGTTGGCAGATTGAACTGGGGACTTTGCGGCTGTTCCTGTTGCACCGAGCGGGGGGGCAATTCAATCCCCGGATATGGCAATGGCTGTCTGGCGACAGGAACATCATTCGGCGAGAAATTGAATTCGTTGCGATTAGAAGGTGGCGAGGGGGGTTGATCCAGCGTTTGGGGTTCCCTCTGGGGATAGGGCAGTTGCAGAGCGCCGATCCCTGGTGTTGTCGCAGCCGTACTCGCGCTACTTGCATCTACTTGTGACTGCCGAGATGATTGCAAAATTGCTGAGGCTTCTTGCTGGAACTGCTCGGTGAGCTGATTTACCAACTCTGTAAACATCACCTCGCTTTGCTGCCCCAAGTTGTGCATTTTATCAAGTCCTTGGGCCAAGGACTCTTGATAGCTAACAAGATTGCGTTGCAGTGCCTCGAAGACTGTACGAATGGTTGAATCCAGGGTTGCTAGCAGTTGATCGGATTTTGCCTGTAACGTTTGCAGTTGTTCCAGGCGCTCTCGTGGATGTAAAGGTAAAGAGTTGCTAGATATTGCGTCTGAATAGCTAGGTGAGAAATTATACGGTTGTTTTTGACCTTCTGGAGGGAGTACCTCAGCACTCAAAAACTGAGTTTCCAAATTTCTCAGGGTTTGAGCCATCTGTTGCGTGAGAGTTTCCTGCAAGCGACTAGAAAGTACCTGCAAAAATTCGGAAATTAGTTGCTGCTGTGCCGCTTGTTGCTGGGCAAGCGTTCGATGGTGCAGCCGATAACTCTCCATCTGCCGAATCTCTAGAACCAGAGATTCCCGCTGTTGGCGGAGACTCTCCAGATCCCCCTGCAAGGAGTGCATCAAGCTGGTTCGCACCGCTTCCATGTCTTGCTCAACCGCTTGCACAATCTGTCGTGCTGTTGCCTGCGGTTGGTATTCCTGATGCCGAGCTTCATCTCCAGCGCCTAATTGTTGCTGTGAGACTAAATAGGTACGAACCTGCTCTAGAAGCCGACGCTGCTCTTGGACATCAACTGACCTGAGCCAAGGCCGACGGGAGCTGGCCTTGTGGAGGATGCTGTCAATATTAGCGATTAGTGTAGAAATCGCATCCGTCTCGTGAGTCACAATGGAATCCCTGGCTAGAACGATTGCACAGTTATCAGAAGTTACTATACTGCCACTGCCTATAATGTTAGACTGCCCAACAAGAACAACTTATATTAAACAGGGTGTTGCATCTACCGGGTGAATTATTTCAAGACTGGTAATTCTAAATGTAGATAGAATTTTGGGTTGTAGCGTTTTGTCACCCAATGGGTACAAAGAAGGCGATCGCCCAAAATCAAAGCGTTTTGGATTAAGATGTGAGTTTTGCTAGATGCGTCAGCAGCGAGTCGCGGGTTTCCTCTATGAGGATAATAAAGATAGGGTCACTGGCTCAATGGGTGCCTCCTAACTCTGATTGGTACGCTGCCAAGAGCCTCCTGTTCAGCCTAATTATCTTCGAGAGCGTAAACACCATATTCGGGAGATGCCGACCTGATTGCTGAAAGTTTCCGGCTCAACGGTTGCTCTTGATTCAAACGCTACCAGCTAGCCCCACTCCAGTGGGCCACTCTTTATCAGTTCTTAGCTTTTTCATTTGTGTTGGCCCGATGGAAGACCGATACACCCCCCGCGAACCGAACTCTAACATGAATGCGTTGATTCGCTCCACACCTTTGTTTACCGGCTTACCAGAGACCGTTGTGGAGAAAGCCACTTCCCATGTCGTCACTCGTACCCATCCTGCAAATCAGGTGATTTTGCTGGAAAATGACTGGGGCGGCTCTGTCTACTTTATTCTGGAGGGTTGGGCGAAAATTCGCACCTACAACCTTGATGGTAAAGAGGTAACGCTGAATATTCTTGGCAAAGGAGAACTTTTTGGCGAAATGGCAGCGTTGGATGAGGTTCCTCGTTCAACGGATGTGATTACGCTAACTCCTACGACGATTGGCAGTATGCCTGCTCAAGATTTTGTTCAGTTAATTCATAACGAACCACTAGCAGGCGTTCGCTTGGCTCAGTTGATGGCAAAACGCCTGCGTCAAGTCAACCGTCGCCTCCGATTGCGAGAATCAGATAGTATGTCCCGCGTTGCCGACACGTTATTATTCTTGGCAGAAGGACAGGGAAAAACTGCCCAAAAAGGAACGATGATCCCCAATTTACCCCATCGTGAGTTAAGCAGCCTCAGCGGTCTGGCGCGAGAAACGGTGACACGGGTTTTAACAAAGCTGGAAAAAAAGGCGCTGATTATGCGCGACCACGATATCTTGTGCATTCCCGATTTGGCGGCTTTGGAACGGCTAATCGTCTAATAAATACACGGCAGCGGCACTCTGGGTGCCCGACTGCCATTTATCTGGGTGCCTAGTCATGGGTTTTCAGAAAATATTGGTTGCTATCGACGACTCTTCTTTATGTCAGGCTGTCTTCGCTCAAGCGCTGGAATTGGCGCAGGCGAATCGTGGAGCAATGATGCTGCTACATTGCCTCAATAGCGAGATACTCGGTGAAATAACGCCACGGCTCTCTGGTGAGATGGGTTTGTATCCTCAGATGATGACATCCTATGAGAATCACCACCTCACGCTCGAAAGGCGAATCCAGCAGGTGCAAGATTTGCTCCGAAGTTACTGCGAAAAATCTACCCGTCAGAAAGTGCCGACGGAGTTTGATTACAAAGTAGGCGAGGCTGGGCAAATGTTATGTCAAGCAGCTGAGAATTGGGGTGCCGATTTGATTGTGATGGGACGTCGGGGGCACAAGGGATTGACAGAAGCTTTGCTGGGGAGTGTGAGTAATTATGTGCTGCACCACGCTCCCTGTTCGGTGTTGGTAATTCAGGGCATAGATACGGAGCATCCTGAATCACTGGCGACTGGGGAAATAGCGGATGGATAAAGGGATACTGGAAATTGGTAATGGGTCTTGTAATTCTCTCCTGAAGCTGCTGAAGCTCGGCTCAAAACGGGAATAGAGGTTAAATTTAGGATCTGGCTTTGTTTTTTAATCTGCATGAGCGATCCTTTTGAAGACGGTCAAGCTTCTGGTCTGGGGAATTCTCAGAAAATCGAAGATGAGGCGAATCTAAGCGAAACGCCCCCGGCAACCAGTGCCCAAGGGAACAATTATTCCGAACCCCAGGTGAAAGCAGTTGCTCCCCTGATCATGGTGGAAACTGCCTTTCTGGCTAGTACTTGTAGCCTGATTTGGCTGATTAATTATTACTTTCCAATGGGACCGCTGCTGCGGATGTTTTTCCCAATCCCGATTGCCCTCGTATACCTGCGATGGGGACACCGGGCGGCTTGGATGGCAGCGTTGGTTTCTGGGTTGCTGTTGTCCGTCCTAATGGGACCAACTCGCAGCATTCTGTTTCTGATCCCCTACGGTCTCATGGGTGTCCAACTGGGGGCTTTGTGGCGGCGCAGGAGCAGCTGGCTGTTCTCGATTGGTACGGGGACAATTATTGGTACGTTTGGATTCTTTTTTCGGTTTTGGCTGCTGTCGATTTTATTGGGGGAAGACCTCTGGGTTTACATGACTAGCCAGGTGACGGAACTGGCAGAGTGGGTATTTGTCAAGATCGGGCTACTGCAAGAGCCGAGTCTATCTTTGATTCAAGCGATCGCATTCGGCATGATTATTCTCAATAACGTTATCTATCTGTTTGTCGTACATTTGGTGGCTTTGCTGCTACTCGATCGTTTGGGCAACCCGATTCCCCGTCCCCCTCATTGGGTGCAAGTGCTGCTGGATTATGAAGAATGAGGGTGAAAAGTTAAAGGTTGATTTCGCCTTTTTCCAGTTGCTTTGAGCCTTACCACGACTCAACCCTCAATCCAAAATCCAAAACTCGATGATTCATGTCTACACTCAGATAGAACAGGGACATCGATGGCTCCAGCGATATCGGGGACGTCCATCGGTGTTTGCTTGTCTTTTGGGCTTTACCGCCACCGGGCTGATCCCCGGTATTTCAGCAGCTGGAGCAACGCCACAGGATCGACAATATACAGCGATCGCAGATGCGGAATTTTTGTATAAAGGCCCTCAGCCTCAGCCTCAATATCCTCTGCCTCCTCTGCAAGCGGGTGCCTCTCCAGTGCTAATCTCCCGCGCGGTGGTTGAAGCACTTGGTATTCCCGTTTATTTATTCAATGCTGGATTGCCCCAGCCGCCAACTGTTCCAGTCATTGATTTGGAAGGTGCCCCTGCCCAGTGTCTCAGCGGCGGAAATGCTTTGCCTCTCGCGACAGTGAAACATCTGTGGGAACAAGGACTAATTTGGGGGCAAAAACTAGCGGCAAGTATCCCGGATGGATATTTAATTCTGGGAGAGTGCGTGGTAGGGGGAACGACAACGGCTTTGGCAATTTTAACGGGCTTGGGTGTCCCCGCTGCCGGTAAGGTCAACAGCAGCCATCCTAGCTGCAATCACGCGCAAAAGTGGGCGGTGGTGGAAGCTGGGCTGAAAGCCTTTAGGAGCAGAGAGGCTCAGGGACATAAGGGTAGCATTCATCTGACACAAGACCCTTTACATCTGGTTGCGGCAATTGGCGATCCGATGCAAATTGCGGTTGCGGGGATGGCGATCGCTGCGAGTCGCACTTGCGGTGTCATGCTGGCTGGTGGAACGCAAATGCTGGCTGTCTATGCCTTGATGCAAGCGCTTGGGCGTCAATATTCCCTATCTTGGAAACCCGAACAAGTTGTGGTGGGAACGACTCGCTGGGTGGCAGAAGATCCGACTGGCGATACGGTCGGCTTAGCAAAAACAATTAGCCCAGTCCCCTTATTGGGGACTGGGCTGAGTTTTGCGCCCTCTCGTTATCCTCAACTGCGGGCTTATGAGCAGGGATACGTTAAAGAAGGCATGGGTGCGGGCGGATGTGCGATCGCGGCTCATTTAACTCAGGGTTGGCACCAGGAGCAAATACTCCAAGCCATTGAAATGTTAATCGAGCGTTGTTGAAGTCTGAAATATGAAGTGTGAAGCATAAAGCCAGTGTTTATTCTTTCTTCTCTATCTGCAAGCCTTCTAGCTGTATCCCGCCTGCTGATTGTTTAAGAGTGAATTCTCTGAGAGAGTAACTGTTCTTCTAAAGCAGCAATGCGATTATAGGCAGCGGTGAGCTGTGCCGTTAGCCGTTGGATTTGAATGGTCGGTGACAAATCTTTCTCGCTGCTATGAGAGTTACTATCTACAGAGTTTGTATCAACTAAGACATCTTTGTGCTCCATTACTGGAGACTGATTGCTGTAGCTTTTATAGGCATAGCGGCTATTACTGACTCCTAAAGGTGCGGGTGTACCTCCTTGGATAGCCGCTGCTTTGCTTTTAGACAAAGCTTCAGAGACTTTTTCGCTCAACTGGTCAATCATTTCGTAAAGGACATCAACTTTATGATTTAAAGTGATGACTTGCTTTTGAAGTGAATCCATGCAATTCCCACTAGGCGTTAACTTGATTTCTTTCATGTTATAAAAAAATAGTTAAAAAACTGTTTTACTTACAAATTATTTAACTATTGAGCAAGATGAATTTATGAAGCTGGAGTTGGGATCGATTGAGCCTTTTTAGGTCAAGGCTGAATAAACATGAAAAGCGGTTTTTATAGCAGGATTTATGATGTAGAAATATTAAATTCTCAATTCTGAAGATTTATTGGAAATTTTCGCGATTCTAGCCCTATATTCCGTTTATTTTGATTTTCAGCCCTAAGAAGTTCCTCTATCAAAAGGAGGAACAGAAAATATACTTATCCAATATACTTATCGAATAGATAAAGAAGATGGCAAGGGCGATCGCAGTGCAAAAAACTGTAGCAACGGCTAGAACCTTTATCAGCACCGAAGAACACGGACGTATGTTAAGTTAATCAAGCAAGCTAATCACCTTTTACTTGCGTTAAATATTGCTTTTTTGGAAAAAATGCTCAGCATCAGAGAGTTTTTTACCGCTTGCACCGGGGTATGGACAACAGAAAGAATGTATCATTCTGTCCTTAGTGGTCAGATTGAACGCTCTCATACGGAATATTCGGTAAAAGCCCTGACATGGGAACAAAAGCAGCAAATTTTGTCCTTTTCTTCGTCAAATGGCATAAAGGTAAATCTTGCCCAAGCAACCGAAGAAGAAAATGCCTGTCCTGGGTTTGCGATCGCCTTTGATACCGTCTCGGAAACGGGCGAACGAGTATCCATGAGTTTGAAGGCTTTATTTGTGCCGGATGCCTACGTGGTGCCTGGGGAATCGCCCGCCGAAATCCCCGCTCCACCGATCGTGGCGGAAGTTGTAGATGGGGAAGCGATTAAAGGTTTTTATCTGCGGGATGAGGGATACTCAGAAGCGGGAGCGATCGCGGGGCGCTTTACCTATCAGCCCACTCGCCAAACGCTGGAAATGATCACCTATTATCGACGTTCTGTTGCGGTCGATCAAATGCGGATTGTAGCGCCGGATACGCGGATCAGAACAATTATTACTTACCAACGACCCGAACCCGGAGAACAACCAACGGTAATCGATTTGGTCGGCTTTGGTGTCGAGCGCCGACAAGCGCTATAAACAGCGAATAGCGAATTGCTAATCAGAAGGATTGCTAGTTGCTACAACTATGAAGAGACGGTCTTTTCTGCTGGGTGCTGGAACGCTGACCTTGAGTCAGATGCTTGCAGGGTGTGGAAATTCCCAAAACCCCACACTAAGAGTTAGACTTCTGAAAAATTCCATTCCCGCTCAGCTGTTAACTAAATTTCGCCAGAGCCTCAAGCAATCGGCAACTCTAGATTTTACGCCAGCCACACAGTTAAAAGATTTATTTGCGAGTCTAGAAACTTGGCAGAATCCCGGTAAAGCGAACCAGGGCTGGGGTCGGAACTTACCGCTGATTACCCCGAAAAAACCCGTCATTGCCGATCTAGTGACTTTGGGAGATTTCTGGTTAGCACAGGCAATTGAGCAGAAACTCATTCAACCCCTCGAACTCACACAGGCGGGAGGGTGGAATCAATTGCCAATCCGATGGCAAGAACTTGTGAAACGCAATAGTCAAGGTCAATCTGACCCCGCTGGAAAAATTTGGGGTGCGCCCTATCGCTGGGGAAGCACAGTAATTATCTATCGCCGCGACAAATTCAAATCTTTGGGATGGACACCGACGGATTGGCAAGATTTGTGGCGAGAAGAACTGCGCGATCGCATTTCACTTTTAGATCAACCGCGAGAAGTGATTGGTCTAACCTTAAAACGGTTGGGTCATTCTTACAACACGGAACGGATAGACAGAATTCCTGAGTTGAAAAATACCCTGCAAAAGTTGCACCAGCAGGTGAAATTTTACAGTTCCGATACCTATCTGCAACCGTTATTGCTAGGAGACACCTGGCTGGCGGTGGGTTGGTCAACAGATGTATTGTCGGTGATGAAGCGCGATCGCAACATTGCTGCGGTGGTTCCTATGTCTGGAACCGCCTTGTGGTCAGACTTATGGGTGCAACCTGCTGGTGCTGCGGCGAATCCTCTGTTGCAAGATTGGATTAATTTTTGTTGGGAATCCAAACCTGCTACGGAAATTTCTCTGTTCAGCCGCGCCGCCTCACCAATTGTTGCTGGCATGAACCCAGCAGAGTTACCTGAATTTTTAAAAACGAACTCGATCTTGCTGCCAGATACTCAGATACTGGACAAGAGTGAATTTCTGTTTCCGCTTCCCCAGTCTACGGCGCTTGCGTATCGTTCCCTGTGGCAGGAAATCCGCCCAACGGTTTAGAACGAACTCGCAGACTATCTTGACCAGAGGAGACAATATCCAGATCGCAGACGACTGGAGTGGTACTGAAATTACAAGTGTAGGTTGCTAGCGGTTCTTGTGGTTGATTGGCAATAAACACCCTGGTGTTATAGCCATAATCTCTGGCAACCGTCCCAAAGCTGTTGACAAAGCTATAGCGTCCTATATAGTTCAGAAGGCTCCAGAGTTGTCGGTTTACAACCAAATCCACCCGCTGGCGATCCGGGTACGCTAGCCAGTTCTCTAGTAATTTGCCACCAAACTGTTCCTCCGCCCACCAAAGGCTGGGAACCGTTGGTTTAGCTTGGGACATACTATCGGCTCTAATGACTTGACTTCTCGGTGGGCGAGACTCTGGATCGAGTAGTTTTAAGTCTAAAGGTTCGGGAGAAGGCAGCAGTGTGGGTGGTGTTTGTGCCTGCGTTAACAAAGGGACAAGACACGAAGTAAGAATTGCTAAAGCTGATAACAGCAAGGAAGAAGCAATCTTTTTCCCTGTTTGGTGGATCTGGCTTCTGGCAGCATTGTCATCTGCCGTGTACGCCTGCCTAAATTGTTTAAGTTTCGCTCCAGATTTGGTTGGTTCCTGTAGAGGTTCCATGTTTACTCGCGCTAATTCATGCAGTTATTGTCTGGTAAGAATTGCTAATGGTTCCAGCGATTGATTCAGCGAACGGTTTGTAAATAAACGTAGATTAATTCATACAACTTGCATCGGCAACCGTTTACCGGCACTTAACAAGGTTTCAAATTCTGCTGCGGGTACGGGACGACTAAATAGATAGCCTTGCATGGCATCGCAATGCTGCTGGCTTAAGAAAGCTAGTTCAGCGCGAGTTTCTACCCCCTCAGCCGTAACTTTCAAATTCAGATTGTGAGCGAGTTGAATCACGGCGGTCATAATCGCTCGGTTTTGGGTATCGCTAGTAACATCCTGAACAAAGCATCGGTCAATTTTCAAAGTGTCAAAGGGAAATTGTTTGAGATAGCTCAAGGAAGCATAGCCAGTACCGAAATCATCAATTGCGATGTGAATCCCCAACTGTTTCAGTTCATTTAAAGTAGCGATCGCCATCGAAGCATTTTGCACGAGGATACTTTCAGTCAGCTCTAATTCCAATGCATCTGGGTTCAAACCTGTAGTTTCCAATACTCGGACAATTCGCTGGCTTAAATCAGCTTGGCTAAATTGACGCCCCGACAAGTTCACTGACACGCGGAACGATATAAATCCAGCGTCTCGCCATTTTTGCGTTTGGGCACTGGCAGTTTGCAATACCCACTCGCCAAGCGGGACAATTAAACCCGTTTCTTCTGCCATAGGAATAAATTCAGCCGGTGAAACCAGCCCCCGCGTCGGGTGCTGCCAACGCACTAAGGCTTCTGCACCGCTAATTTCTCCGGTTTGGAGATTTACTTGGGGCTGATAGTACACTTGAAATTCACTTTGTTCTAAGGCACGGCGCAGACTCGCTTCTAGCACCAGCGCTTCGCCATAATCAGCCTTGATGTCCGTCGCATAAAACTGATAGTGATTTCCTCCCAGCTTTTGGGTGTAGGACATCGCCGCTGCTGTCATCTTCATCAGGGTGTCTAAATCTTGCCCGTCGTTGGGATAGAAGGTAATGCCAATGCTGGCAGTGAGGAAGATTTGACCGTCTTCTAAGGAGAAGGGTTCATTCAGCGATGACAAAATCGCTTGGGCGACACTGGCAACCGTTTGTCTTTGACTTAAGGTTGCCAGAATAATTGCAAATTGATCTAAATTCAATCGCGCAATCGTGTCCTGTCGGCTGAGACAGGTGGTGATTCGTTCGACAATTAGTTTAATTAATCGGTCACTCCCTTGATTTCCCAAGATGTCACTAATCCGTTGAAACCGATCTAATCCTAGAAACAGCAGCGGGACAGGTTGAACGTTGAGTGGCTGCTGGGCAGAGGCAAGAGGCGATTCGTTCTCCTGGGTTTTGGAATCGCTTTTGTGTTCATCTTGTCGCTTACTGATAACTTGATTAAACCGCTCTCGCAATAGCAAGCGATTGGGAAGGTTTGTCACGCTATCGTAATGAACTAAGTGATTGAGTCTTTCTGCTGCTTGCCTGAGCGCTAAGGTATAGGGTAGAGTAATGGCTCTTTGTCTTTCGAGGCGGGCAGCGATCGCTTTGAGTATTTCCTCAGGCGTACAAGGCTTGGTTAAATAGTCGTCTGCCCCTAATTCCATCGCTTGACGCAAATCGGCTTTTTCAGCTTTGGCAGTCAGAAAAATGAAGGGAATTGTTGCGGTGACAGGATCTTGACGCAGCGCCATCAAAACACCAAAACCATCTAAATCGGGCATCATGACATCGCAAATAATTAAATCTGGGCGAATCGTTCTTGCTATCTGTACGCCAGCAAGACCATTTTCTGCACCTGTCGCCTCGAACTCTTCTGCCTCCAATAGTTCTAATATGTTTTCGCGGATTGCTTCTTCATCTTCAATAACTAGAATTTTTGCCATTTCTCTAAATTTCCTTTAATTTATGGTTTTTCTTACAAAATCAAACTTTTTATTTCCCCGATGTTTTGCAAACTATTTAATTTATAAAGGTTGTCCTGCTTCCTGAATTTAGATTTTATCAATCTGTAATAACATTTATTTAAGTGAAATTATGCACCCTCTCACTGGATAAAAGTCTATTTTTATACTTTTTCAAAGCCAAATATACCAGCAATATTTATGGGGTTATCCATAAATATTAGACAATTAATTCATTATAATTTCACTCGCAAGGGAAAATAAAATAATTGAATTCAAAATTTTATATTTAATGCTTATCAAAAATAAATATAAGAAGTTCTTACCTTCCTATAGTAACTAACCTTATTAATCGAACCTAGGTAACGGTCAAGCCGCCTAGAATGAAAAAATCAGCGAAGACAGGAAAAGAATGTATAGGAAGATTTTTTCTAAGTTTAGTATATAAAGATACCGTTATTAAAATCCTTGCTATAACGGGTTAAAACTAGCCCCTGAAGCTTAACAATCCCCGCTCAACGGTAACTTAATCGTAAAGGTTGTACCCACTCCGACTTCACTTTCTACGGTGATTTTGCCTTTGTGTAAGTCTACAAAGTTTTTAATAATCGCTAATCCTAAGCCAGTTCCAGGAATATTGCCAACATTAGAAGCTCTATGGAAGGTTTCAAACAATCGTTGCCGATCTTGTGGAGGAATGCCAATTCCTCGATCTTTAATTTGGAAGATGGCTTCCCCATTGTGGCAGCTAAGTTCGCATTTTATAATACCCCCCCCTGGGGTATATTTGATAGCATTTGAGAGTAAATTGCTGAGGATGTGGCGCAGCAGTTTTTCATCAATGCAAGCTGCGAGACATTCTCCCTGACTTGAGAAAATTAGGGAATGGCGATCGCCTGCTGTTAGTTGCATTTCTGCTACAAGGTCTTGGCAGAATGTTTCTAGCTCTATCGCGGCAGGGTTAAACTCTGTCTTGCCAGCTTCATTTTTGCCAATAAGCAACACTTCATCTAACATCCCGTCCATCCGTTGAACAGCAGTTTTAATTCGATGCAGATGAATCCTTTTCTTCTCTTCTGTCCATTTAAAGCCGTAATTTTCAAGCAATCCAGCCGAAAACAAAATAGTCGATAACGGGGTACGAAATTCGTGAGAAGTCATAGAAACAAAACGGGATTTTAGTTCGTGCAGTTCCTTTTCTTTTTCCAAAGCATTGCGAATTTCTTCTTCTGCTCGCTTGCGCTGCATGAATAATCCCAATTCAGTTGAAGCGGAAATCAGTTCGATGAGTCGTTCGTCTTGTTCGCAAGATTCAAACATATAAAACACAAGGACAGCCAAAACAGTATCATCAGCAATAATTGGAATTCCTAAAGCGGCTTTTAATCCAATGTTCATTGCCAAATTTACCCTGAAATAAACTTGATGCGACTCACCGGAAACATCTCGTTGCCACTCTGGTTGTTTTGAGACCCAGACACGACCGGGTAACCCAATCCCTGGTGCAAAGGTCAAGTTCTCGCCTCCTTGCCGGAATTCCTCTAGACAAGTGGCACGGCTATACCAACCTCGACTGCATTCGAGAACGCTGTTGTCGGATTGTGGAATCCAGGCTTCCCCAAAATCCCAGCCAGTGGCTTCACACACTTTTTGGAGTGCTACGAATAGCGCTGAGTGAAAGTCTGGAGACTCAAAAATAGCTTGGGTCATGGTTTGCAGAAAATAAACCTCCTCCTCCGTTCGCTTGCGATCGCTAATATCCTCTGCAATTCCGGCAATTCGATAGACTTGCCCTGTCTCGTCCCGAACTGGAAAGGAGCGATCGCGTATCCAGCGAATCGTCCCATCCGGGCGGATAATCCGATATTCGTAGTCGTCCACTTCTTGCTGGCGTTTTTCAAGCCCATCTATCACCGACTGCCGATCTTCTGGATAAATAGAATCCAGCCAAGATTCAGGCTGCTGATAAAGGCTTTCGCAAGTTTGCCCCCATACCTGCTCATAAGGGGGACTGATATAGAGCATTTGTTTCTCATCGGGAGTCGTCATCCAGAAAACTTGCGGAATATTTTTCGCTAATTGGCGGAAACGCTCTTCCGATTCCCGCAGCGCTGCTTCTATCTGCTTGCGTTCGGTAATGTCTTGAATGGTGGCAGTGCTAAATTGAGGGGCACCGCTGGGACTGCGAATCAAAGAAACGGTCAAGTAGCCCCAAGCCACATGACCATCCTTGCAGATATAGCGCTTTTCCAAATGGTAAGAATCCTGCTTTCCAGCCATTAACTCTTGGTAAAGTTCCCGGTCTTGCATGGCGTCATCTGGATGCGCCAACTCAGTGAAAAGCATCCCTTGTAGTTCTTGTTCGCTATAACCTAAAATTTCCCGAAACTTGGGATTACTTGCCAAAAGCCGCCCCTCTAAAGTGGTCAGGACGACACCCATCGCTTCTCTTTCAAAAATTGTTCGGAATCGCTCTTCACTTTCCCTCAGAGCTTCTTCAGATTGTTTGCGTTCGGTAATGTCCCGATCTATACCGCGATAGCCACAAAATTTCCCAGAGCTATCAAAAACTGGGACGCCACTGGTTTCTAGAACAACTCGATGACCGTTTTTGTGGATGTTGATATTTTCTAGGCAAGAGAATGGTATTGCTTGGGCAGCAATTGGCCCAAAAGTGTTCGCAATCCGGAAGGCTTCTTCCGGCGGCATTAAGTCAAAGGGCGTTTTTCCCAAAACTTCTTCAGGTTCGTAACCTAAGATGTCGCGCACTTTGGGACTTGTGTAAATATAAACAGCATTCTCATCTACCTCCCATACCCAATCGCTGGTAGTTTCCAGCAAATTGCGGAACCGTTCCTCGCTTTTTTGCAATGCCTCCTCTGCCAGTTTGCGTAGCCTGACGTGCCGGAGGCTTTCGCTGATATCCCGAATAATACTTAATAAAACTCTTTGATTGTCAATTACCCAGCTTTGGGAACTGACTTCCACTGGAAAAGTGCTGCCATCTTTGCGGCGGTGAGTGGTAGTAAATAAGATGCCTCGCTGTTCTGCTTGCTCCAGTTGTTGAGCGATCGCTGTATGAGTTGGAGGATCTCGCAAGTCCTGAATGTTTAAGGCAACAATCTCTTCGCGTTCGTAACCGTATGCCTGAATTGCCGCCTGATTCGCTTCGATAATTTGCCCTTGATTCCCAATAAACAAAACAATGTCACGGGCATGTTCCGATAGCAATTGATAATGCTTTAAGGTTTCTTGAGCGAGCTTGCGTTCGGCAATCTCTGCTTGGAGTGCCTGGACAACATCTTCTAGCTCAACGGTACGCTCTTGGACTCGGATTTCTAACGCTTCATTTGCTTGCCGTAAGGCTGTTTCTGCCTGCTTGCATAACATCGTCTGCCGTTGCCTTTCGCTGATGTCTGCGGTACTACCGTAGTAATAGAGAACGCCATCCTCTATGGCAGGTCTGGCTGTAATTTCAAACCAGCGATCGCCTCTATGAAGAGTGTGAAAAAGATAAACAACCTGATAGGGTTCCCCTTTGGTAATTGCTTCCCAAGCTATCCGAATTGCTTCTTGGGATTCATGCCCTAAATCGACTCGATCGTCCCAAACTTGATAATTCTCAAAAAATGCCTGTGTAGAAATGCCGCTGAGTTCGGTTAGGATCTCGCTGGCATGGATAAACTGGGTGGTTGCAGGGCAGAACTTCCAGACAAAACTGGGCAGCATATTAAAAATTTGATTAATCTCGCCAGCACTTCGCTGAAGTAACGCTTCAGCGGCTTTGCAGTCTGTGATATCTTGCAATTCCCCCAAAATCCGAATAACTCTTTGTTTTTGCTCATCCCATTGCGATCGCGCATAATTTCGTAACCATCGAACTTCACCGCTACGGGTCACGATCCGGTGTTCGCTAATCTCAGAGGAACCAGAAACCAAGTTGAGAAAATTTTGCTGAACTTTTAACCAGTCGTCGGGATGAATAAGCCGCCGCCAGCCATCAAGAGTGATAATTTCCGCGAACGTGTAACCGCTCACTCGCAAAAAGGTCTCTGACACCCATTCGGTTGTCATTTGACCGTCAGGGGCAACTGTTACGCAATAGGTATCAGAGGTCAGTTCTGAGATAACGCGATATTGTTCCTTACTGTCGAACAGTGCTTGCTCTGTTTGCCTACGGCTGGTAATGTCTTCAACGGTGCCTTCGTAGTAAAGTAGCTTGCCACTGCGATCGCGCACAGCACGGGCATTAGAAGAAATCCAAAGGCAACTGCCGTCGGGGCGATTAACCTGAGATTCAAATCCCGTTACGGCATCAGTTTTTTGGAGTAATTGGTACAACTCCAAATTGCTTGCGTGCCAATGAAGATTGCCAATAAGTTCATTTGGTGAGTTGTAGCCATAAATGCGTGCTAGTGCTGGATTTGCATTCATATAGCGTCCATCATCCGTAACTTGATAAATTCCCTCAACGGTGTTCTCAAAGATACGGCGATAATTATGCTCGGATTGTTGCAATTGTAAGCCAGCGCGAATTAGAACATACAACAACCCGCTAATAGATAGAATAGATCCCCACTCTTTCAGCATCTCTAACTGGATTAAAAACGCTAAATTCTTGCTCAGTAAATTAAGTATTTCATTCCCAGAAACAATATAAATAATGCTAATTAATATATAAATAGATACAATTCTGCGAACTAGATTTTCTGTAGAGGTAAGCTGATTTTTCATGACTACCAAATATAGTTATGGAATATTCAAAGCCCACCTTCTCAAAGTCAAACTTTAAACCAACCTTAACCAATGGATTAGCAAAATTCTTTTTTAAGCTATTTTACATAAATCAATGTGTCGGTAATCCAGATCACTAAACATCTTAACAAGAATATATCTTTAGATAGGTGTAAAACTTAAACCAATAAGCTAAAGATACTGTTCATCGTCGGAGTGATAACAGCATCAGGCAAGGGCACAAATACCCTGTCCATACATCCTGGTTGCCTTAAAATCTGTTCACGCAACTATACTTTACGCAACTACCGTTACGATTATTCCCAAAGCCGACGCCTAGGTTGTCCATTCAGACGCTGGTGAGAATCTCGCAAAAGGGCTGGAATGTCTAAATGTTGAGGGCATCGGGGCAGACAGTCACCACAGTCAGTGCAGCGATCGCCTTTCATCCCCGGAAACCAGTGACCGGCATTTTCAAACATTCGGTAGCGGTATTGACCATACGCTGTCATGTCATAAGCAACCGCTAAATTACGCAGGCGCAATATTTCTGGAATATTGATGTTTTCTGGGCAGGGCAAACAAGCGTAGCATTGACTACATAAATCTGGAGAAATTACTCCTAAATGAGCTTGTAAGCGGTCGAAAACTTCAATTTCCTCCGGTTTTAGCGGTTCATCGCGCTCAGCAACCGCCAAACATTCCGTCAATTCGCTGGGGTTCGCTGGGCCAACACTGAGCGTGGTAATGCGGCGATCGCTCAACAGAAACCGATAATTTAGTTCTAGGGGTGAAAATGGATAGCACAGATGTTGAAGCGTTTCCGGTGGCGTGTAGAGTAGTCCCCCCTTATCCGCAGGCGAAATAATAAAAATGCCCATATCCTTTTGGTTGGCTAACTCAACCGCCGGGGCATGGCGCTGGAAAAAGTAATAATAATGCAGGTTGATGAATTCAAATAAATTAGTGTTAATCGCCGCCAGAATCACATCCAGCGGCCCGTGGGTAGAGAAGCCAACGTGTCGAACTCTGCCATCTGCCACGGCTTCCTGCACCGCCTGCATACAACCTCCATCCGCTTGCACCCAGTTTAAATGTTCCCAGGTGTTAAGGCCATGAATCGCCAGACAATCTACGAAATCAGTCTGGAGGTTCAATAGCGACTCATCAATCCACCGACGCATTGTATCGGCGTCATTACTTGGGGGAAGTTTGGTAGTGATGTAAAGCTGTTCTCGCGACTGGGGCAATCCCGCAGCTAAAGCGGCACCGAGATATTCTTCGCTTTTGCCGTAACCCCTCGCGGTTTCTAAGTGATTAATTCCACAAGCAACGGCTTGATGCACCGTCTGGTAGGCATCTTCAAAGGAAGCCAGACAGCGCATCGTCCCGCAAGAAAACACTGAAAGCGGTAAATTTGTTTTTCCAAACCGCCGATAACGCATAAAAAGTAAAAAGAAAGAGCAAGAGAAAGCCGCGATCGCTAAGTAAAAAGTTCATTTTCTGGCTTTTGGCTTTTGCCTTTTTACTTTTATCTTTGGTGTGCTATGATTCCGTGCTGGAGCCTCCTCGCTGGATCAAATCTTCCGGTCGAAGCTTCGATACAAAATCACGGAAGGCTCGGCGTTCTGCCTCATCGGCATCGCGATCGACAGGGATAGAAGCATCAGCAATGACTTCTTCCATCACCCAAATCGGACTGCCAGTGCGGATGGCGATCGCGATCGCATCACTAGGCCGAGCATCAATCTCCTTTTTTACCTCACCCTGGCGGACACTCAAGATCGCATAAAAGGTATTGTCCTGAAGGGAGTGAATGATGATCCGCTCTAAGGTCATATTCCAAACGTCCAGGATATTCACCAGGAGGTCATGAGTCAGGGGACGGGGAGGGGTTTGTTTTTCCAAAGCGCTGATAATTGCCTTTGCCTGATCTTGTCCAATATAAATTGGCAAGGCTCGTCGCTCCGAGGCATCTTTGAGCAACACAATCGGGCTGCGCGTCACGGCATCTAATGCAATTCCAGCGACTTTCATTTCAATCATCAGCTTGGCCTCTAGAACACGGTAGGCGTCGGGGGGGATAAAGCAAAGCTATAAACTGGTACTGGAGGTAGTGGGGTTTAACAAACACGCTTGCGGTTCTAATCACCTTACCAAGCGAAGGTTCAACCAGCTATGAAGACTTGGTTAAGTTGGGATCAACAAAGCTGTATCTCCCAGTATGCCTCAGTCTTAGAACGATTCGCTGGAGATTTTACTAAAAAATATAGACCGATTGCCTTCATCCCTTCGCTGGTTGTTCGCTATCAGTTATCAGTAGGTCGAAATCCGATTAATTACATCTAATAGCAAGTTGTTTTTCGGTTTTTTCACTGAATCATGAGCGACGACCGTTTGCCAATGACCGTTATTTACCTAATTTCACTTAAAAACAGTGTTTACCGGATTAATTCAAGCTCTAGGAACTATTAATTCTCTGGGAGAAGACCGTTTTGGGCTTTCCTGCGTGGGAGATACTTGTCAGCTGATACTGTCAGATTTAGCGATTGGCGATAGTGTGGCGGTGGATGGCGTTTGTCTGACGGTAGAGGAAATTTCGCCTCAAGGCTTTGTGGCAACCGCTTCTCCGGAAACTCTTAGTCGCACCACCTTAGGACAGCGAGAACAAGCCGCCGCCTACGTGAATTTAGAAACCTCTCTCCGGGTTGGCAGCAAGCTAGGAGGACATTTTGTGACAGGGCACATAGACGGAATAGGCTGTCTGCAAGAGTCGGTACAAACTGCTACTTCCTGGGAAATGCGCTTTGAGATACCGGCAGCAGAGGATGGGGAGCAGCGCCAGATTGCTCGGTACATTATCCCCAAAGGCAGTATTGCCGTTAATGGGGTGAGTCTGACGGTGGCAGATTGCGACCCTGATGGAAGTTGGTTTACGGTAGCGGTGATTCCTCATACTTATGCCGAGACAAACCTACCTTATTTACAGACTGGCAGTTTGGTGAATTTGGAAGGAGATATTCTGGGCAAGTACGTGGAAAAATTTCTGCGTTATCCAGCACGAACATCTGAGCAGAATGCACCCGCTACGATCGGGATGGATGGAATTACACCCGCTTTCTTGGTAGAACACGGGTATTCTTAGAAATCAAAATTCAAAAAGATGAATTTTTAATTCTTAGCTACCTGGTTGCGGGGTTAACGCAGCTGATGACGCTGATGGAGCGGAAGGAGCGGAATGGGCGGTTTGCAAAGCTTTGATCATTTGCGCCAGACCATATTCCAAGTAGGCATCTGAGTCCACCGCCATCCAGCCTTCTTGCGTTAGCTGGCGGATTTCAAAGTGAAGGTGGGGACCTGTAGAATTGCCGGTACTACCAACCCGCCCAATCACGGTTCCTTGTTCGATCTGTTGACCGGGTTGAACCAAAATTTCCGACAGGTGAGCATAGAGAGTTTCTTGGGTTTCGTTGTGTTTGAGGACAACAGCTTGACCATAGCCGCCCATCCAGTCAGCGATCGCAACCTTCCCCGCAAAAGCTGCCAGAACGGGTGTACCCAGAGGTGCCCCTAAGTCAGTACCTGCATGGAACCGGCGAGTGCCGGAAATCGGATGCGTCCGCCACCCGAAAAGCGAGGTAATTGGCGCAGGAATCGCCAGTGGGAATATTAAGCTGGTATTGCCGTTAGCCAAGCCCCGGAAAATGGTCGGAATCGGGGCTTTGTATTCGGGCACATTGAATGGAATAGAGCTTTGGCTGCTGCCAACGTTATTAGCAGCGATCGCCGTCGCTCGAGTAACGGCAGAGGAACCCAAAGACCTGGAGCGACGACGGTTAATTGAGCGAATGCCTTGAGGGCGATCGCTTCTTGGGCCAATTGCGACAGGACTTGCAGAGGCAACCAAGATTTGCTGACGGATCTCCCGTTCTGGCTGGTTTACCGCCAAACGGGCGCGGCTGACTCTACGATTCGCCAACCCAGAGGTCCGTAATGCTTCCGGTACGTCTGTGTCACTTGCGTACTCCCTACGGCTTCTGGTCGGGTAGGTTAATCTAGCAGTTTCCCTTAGACGGTTGGTGTTCCTAGAAGGGATCCGTGCAACACCACAGCTTCCACCAGATAAACCTTGCCCGCTCTGCAAGACTCTTTGACATCCTGTTGACCGTTCCGACAGCACAACGGCAGGTGGTTCATCGTAAGAACGAATCGGCTCCTTGCCTCGACTCGTTGCACCAAGACTATAGTCAGTCGGATCGATATAACTATTGTTGTAATCGCTGGAACTTATCCCGCTCTTTTCAGCTTTGCTCGGTCTAAGCTTGGGAGGCTTTACATAAGAAATCGTGTTTGGCTCCACCAACCTGGGAGGAGAAAGCTTTGCTTTTCTTGGAACAGCGACCGAAGTCTCTGGTGCTGATACTGGAAGCGAGCGACGACGGACAACTGCGGTTTCTGGCGCAGAACGGCGACGGCGACGGACAGATGTTGTCTCTAACGCACGCTGACGAGCCAATTGGCGACGACGGACACCCGATGAAGCGTTCTCTGCTGCTGGAGCCGAGCGACGGCGTACAACATTTGACTCTGGTTCTGGTGCTGAAACTGCACGGCGACGAACAACCGTCGGCTCAGTTCGTCGCGGGGAGTTCGTCTCCATTTTTACAGTAGGCGGTGCCTCTTGAGTAGTAGGCGTGCCTATTGTATCTATGCTTGGATCGCTTTGTGCCCAAACTAAGCCGCTGCTGAGGACACCGATACCTCCAATCCAACTGAGTCCCTGCACCAGGGGACGGCGGCAAAACAGACCAAACGGAGTACAACTAGGGTGGTTTCGCTGGCTCATTTCCGAATCACTCCTCATCTCACTCACTCTATAGGGTCATACTGGTTAGTGTTTTTGGTATAAAGACATGGCTATCGTCTCTACCCCATCCATTTTCACTTCCAGAGCTTGTGTAAAATTACTGATCGTAGCCAAGACTGATTGTACCGGGCTTGAGGCAGATTTCCTCGGCATCTGCTAAAGAGTTCAAGCGGACTTGAAGTTCGCCGGTGGATGCGACACCCACAATGACTCCAGAGCGTCCGTCTACGATGACAGAACGCCCCCTGCAACTGAGAAGCTCTACGTAAGCGGGAAGTAGGGCGTCTATTCCTTCTAGGGAAACGTGTCGATATCCGGATAAAATACCCTGCAAAGTTATTGCCGCTAATCTTTCCAAGGCGTTAGCGAACCGTGCGTGTAAGGCATTCGCTTCGATTGGCTGCTGCTCCAAAAACGATTCCAGATTGATGCCAGTTTCCGGGACTGGATTCGCCCAGTTAATTCCCACACCCACAACGGCTTTGGTAATCCGTCCTTGTTGCACTCTAGTTTCGGTGAGAATGCCTCCTAATTTGCGTTTGCACAAGATTAGGTCATTTGGCCATTTAATCAACGCTGGGATGCCGTAACTCCGCAATGTGGTAGCAATTCCCCAAGCGCTGCATAGGGTCAAATGAGCGCTATTGGTTGCAACTAAATCGGGAGCTAGCGCGATAGATAGGTAAAGTCCGCCTGTACTGGATTGCCACTGGCGTCCCCACTGACCCCGCCCAGCGGTTTGCTGAAGGGCAATGACAACGGTTCCCGGTGTTGCTCCTCGATCGAGCAGTTCCCAAAGGGTTTGATTTGTGGAAGGTAAAGTCTCAAAGATATGGAAAGAAAGCGGTAGAGAAACATCCCCTAAAAAGGCTTCCAGACAATGCCGATCGAATGCCACGGTTGCTAACAAATTGATTCGTAGCATAAGTTAGCATAATGTCACCGATATTTCAGGAGTTCCGAATGGCGATGCTTTCCCGCACCAATTTGAACCTGGGCGCAGGAGAATCACAAACTTCTATAAATACCTGGCACTGGCGGACTTGGGAAGGATTGCCCTATCTAACTTGTAGCTTGCTAGAACGCTGGTCTCACGGATTTTTTACTCAACAATTTTTGCCCCGTTCTCCGGCAGAATTAGTCAGCGTTTTACAGCCGGATGCTAAGGTGTATCGGGTGAAACAGGTGCATGGCAATAGGGTGATGACGCCCTCCGAAATAGAAGCGGCAACCCGTGAGGGTCAAGAGGGGGACTCCCTACCCCCCGCTGATGGGATTGTCAGCGAGCAGGTTCAGCAGGCAGCATGGGTGTGCAGTGCCGATTGCACGCCGGTTTTAATCGCCGACCCCCAGACGGGACAGGTGGCAGCGATTCATGCGGGTTGGCGCGGGACTGCTACTAGAATTGTCCCCCAAGCGATCGCCCGTTTCCTAGCTTCCGGCAGTCAACTCCAAAATCTGCTGATTGCGATGGGTCCCGCGATCGCAGGTGATGTCTATCAGGTGTCTGTGAATGTGGCATCTGAAGTAGGAGCCAGCATCTTACCAGATAAAGATCCGCAGCAAGATACAGAATCCATTCTTGATGCCTTGCAACAGTTACCACATTCACCGTTATTAGACGATTCGCAACCAGGACGGGTGCGACTGGATGTGCGGCGAGTCAATCAGCTGCAACTAGAACAACTGGGAATTTCTAGCGAACAGATCGCGATCGCGCCTCACTGCACCTACCAGGAACCAGACCGTTTCTTCTCTTACCGGCGGGACAAGCTCAAAAAAGTCCAGTGGTCGGGGATTGTGAGTAGATAAGCTGCTTTAACCCTTAGAAGGGGCGCACTTCAAGGTGCGCCCCTTTGTTGTTTATGGACATCTACAAAAAAATCGCCTCCAAGTCATGACTTGGAGGCGATCGATATACGATTTGTCTAACTCAAACTAGAACACCTTGTTGTTGGTCTATTTTCCTGCTTTCAGGAGCATGAGCTAAACCTTTGTCTTCAAACAGATAGCGATCGCCATCTGTTTGAGTTATGACTATTGTTGAGGAGCAGGGGCTGTTGTATCGCTGGCTGGGGCAGTATTTAAGCCTTCTGCACCACCTGTGGTTGGAGTAGTAGTCGAGGTGCTGGCGTCATCGTCATCGCCATCATCATCGCCATCATCATCGCCCTCGTCATCGGCTTCAGGAGTCGATGTGTTCGCATCATCGTCATCACCATCGTCATCACCATCATCATCGCCATCGTCATCACCATTGTCATTGGTGTTGGTGTTGGTGTTGTCGTTAGTGTTGGTGTTGTCGTTAGTGTTGGTGTTGTCGTTAGTGTTGGTGTTGGTGTTGGTATTGTCGTTAGTGTTGGTGTTGGTGTTGGTGTTGGTGTTGGTGTTGTCGTTAGTGTTGGTGTTGGTGTTGGTGTTGGTGTTGTCGTTGGTTTCAGCGCCAGCGTCACCTTCCACGTTAGTAACCTGCTCGGTTGAAACCTGACGCAGACCGACCAACCCAAAACCTAGACGGCTTTCTGGTCCCACTGACTGATAGGCTGCGACTGCCCGACCTTTCTTCTGTTTGTAGGTACCGAGAGCCAGACCTCGGCTATTTTGGCGCACCACCAGCAATCTTTGCTTGCCACGACCTTTCTCCACAAAGACTCCAACAGGGCCACTAGACGTGGAAGCAACGTTGTAGACCTTATTAGAACTTTGGACGAAGGAATTAGACAGAGAAATCAGATTGAAGGTTGTGCTGTTGTAAATGGTGATAAGCGATCCGCCGTTCCCCTCGGCGCTAGTGCTGGTACCGCTGCCGCCGCCGCTACCACCTGTACTACCAGTGCTGGTGCCGCCGCCTGTGCTACCACCTGTGCTGCCGCCTGTGCTGCCGCCTGTGCTGCCGCCGAAGCTACCACCGCCGCTGGTGCCGCCGCTGCTACCTGTGCCTGTGCTGCCACCACCGAAGCTGCCGCTAGAGTTGTTGATGACGGTGTTAAAGTTACCATCATTTTGGAAGATGAGGTTGTAGCTCAAGCTTGTTTTAGAACCAAAGCCTGTGTTTTGGCCTGTAGCTGCACCTGCACCTGTCGAGTAGGAGCTGCTGCTGCTCTGGTAAGAGCTATTGTTCGTAGAAACATCATATCCACTCGTTCCACCCAATTGGCTGGCAACTGCACCAACAGTGAACTGGGTACGGCCTTGACTTTCACCTTTGAGTTTGAAGGCACTCCCTCCTTCTTGCCCAAATTCAAACTGTGTTTTGCTGTTATCGCTTAGATAGCCAACCGTGCTGTTGCCATTAATTGTGGTGATGCCATTCCCTTCGCCTGTAACTTTGAACTTGATTGCAGAATTACTAAAACTGCTGGGATTTGTCAGCTCAAGCTTAGTAGTACCACCGAGTTTAATATCTGTGCCAACTCCGGTGCCCTCAATCTTGAATTTTTCGCCTTCAACTTTGAATTTGGTTTGAGCATTATTGCTGCTGAAGGCTACCTTGTTAGTGCTGCTAAAGGTTTGTGCGTCGGCAGTGCCGGTGCCACTAGCGGTTGTAATTTGACTACTTGTTTGTGAGTCGTCGCTATCGGTTGTAGTTGCGGTGTCAGTATCGCAACCGCAGGGAGTTTGAGTACCAGATTGCGTGCCGGTTGCGGTCGTAGTTCCGCTGGTTGTGCCGGTGCCGGTTGCGGTTGTGGTGCCACCTGTTGTGGTGCCGCCTGTTGTGGTGCCACCTGTTGTGGTGCCGCCTGTTGTGGTGCCGCCTGTTGTACTAGGTTGATCGGAAAAAGTGCTGCTTAAGGTGCCGAATCCTTGACCTTCTAGCTCAAATTTTGTCTTTTGCCCCAAGCTAGTAGATGGAGGAAGAGGAACAGAGCTGCCGCCATTGAACTTCAGGGATGTCGGCAAACCAATATTGCCCGCAGTGAGTTTGCCCTCAAAATTACCAACTTCTAAAACCCCAGATTTGGCAGTGTAGTTAGCCTGAGACTGAGTAGATAGTTTGACGTTTGTAACGGGCAGGAAAACCAGCGGAGCCGAACCTGTCTCCTTAGGAGCAATCAGCGAACCGCCCAAAAAGGCGCTGCTGGCAAAAGAATTCAGAGTAAAGTCTAGTTTCGTGGGGATGTTCGAGAAGGGAACAGCTGCGCCACCAGAAGTGAAGGCTAGACCGGATAGGGTACCCACTAAGCTACCTTTGTCATCTTTTCCAGGACGACCAACGTTGCCAGCACCGACGTCTTTGAAGTCTGCTGCCTGGGGTACGAAGCGAGCAGAGCTGGTGTTACCGGAAGTTGTTTGCAGTTGCAGCGTGGTGACGGCAGCGTCAAACAAAACCGGGCTACTTGTACCACCAGTAGTCCCAGTAGTAGTCTGTGACTGTAAAGGCGAAAAGAAGGCAGCTTGCCCTCCTAACAGACCGCCTGTGATTGAAATCGACTGAGATTGAGTGCTTGTAGCGGAAGTAGAAGTCGTAGTAGGAGCAGCAGTCGTAGTCGTCTGAGCGTGAGCTGTGGGAGCCAGAGCGATCGCCAAGCCTCCAGCGATACCGAAACAAACAGCATACTTAGTTGATTTCGCAATCATGTTAGGACTCCATCAGTGAGTATAAGAGGACAGGGTGAATAGCAGAATCTAGCTCAATTCGATAGTCAACAGGGGATCATAAGTTTCTTCAGCATTCATCCTGAGCAAGCTCAGAACTACAAGTATTAGAAGAGAGTAATAACAGCATCCTGATTGAATAAGCATTAGGGCAAGTGTGACTAGCATTAAGTAGAACTAGGTCATACTTGCTTGGCTTTGCTTGTGCCCGTGTTTGGATAAATGACTGTTTGGTTTCTCAACGAGTTCCCAGTTTTTTGCAAAGTTTTTGTAAAGTTATTTACCCGTTTTATATACGTAAATACACTTAAAAAATTGTTCTATTTTCGGCTGTTGCGAGGTTTGCGTTGAAATTACTTACGAAGTTATTTGTAATGTTTTTATAAAATTATCAGGGAGATCCTTGAATGAATCTCCCTGACAAAGCGATCGCTACTTTTCAGCCCACTTTTAGAAGGTAAAAGTGGTTCGGATGGCACCGATTGTGATTGTGTCGTTGTCCTGGTTGTGAAGCGGATTAAATAATACGATCACCCCTGGAGTGACTGTAATATTCTCAGAAACCCGGAAGCGGTAGAAAGCTTCTACGTGAGTTGTACTTCCTGGCTGACCGCCTTCATCCCCAAAGCCACCCTCACTAATAAAATCAGGGTAGTTTCTTCCAATTGGCAGGTCACTACTGGTAATTTTAGGCGGCTGACCGACATAAATACCGCCGAGGTTGCCTTCACCAAGCAGATCGGGGAAATTCAGGTAAGCCATCCAGTTGAATGTTTCTACATTTCCGGATATTCCTTGCGCGTCAGAAGTCGTGTAGCCGCCCCAACCGCCAATTGTAATGTTGGGCGTTGCTCGGAATTCTAAACTGGCACCAAAAGCATTCGTATTAATTGGCCCTCTGCCTGCCGGAGTCGGGAGGAGAACCAAATCGTCGCCAACGCCAGTCCCCAATCTTCCAAACGGAGAGTAGGAGTTGATGTATTGCAGACCAATATCAAGCGTATCTAGGGGCGATACGACTAACTGCAAGCCAGCTGCGGTTTCTCCATCTTGTCCACCGCCGATACCCCCACGAAAAGCATCTGCGGGTCTGCTGGCAGAGTAGACGCCTTGTAAACTGATCCGTGGATTGACTTGCCAGTCAAAGCCTAAGCCTCCACGTCCCCCGGTATTAATAATTGGGTTGCGTTGAGCAAAGCGGGAAAGTGGCCCTTGACCGGCACTTTCTACGCGGTTTGCTCCCCGGAAAACGTTCACTGGGTTGACCCCTTCCGGACCGATGATGAAGGCAAAATTATTACCGATTAACTGACGATAAGTGAGGTCGCTCAGTACAATGTCGTTCCCGGTGTCTCCTTCATATCCCAAGAAGACCATATCGTTGTTGAGCAAACGAGGTCCCGAATTTCCAGAACCCGCTTGCAATCCAGTCAGCAGCAGGCTGCGAGGACTGAACTGGGTGAACAAACTCAACTGGACGTTGCTAATGACGTTGGGATTTGTATTCTGGTCTTCTAATCGGTTCCCAGTTGATTTTCGGTTCAGGAACAACTCAAATTCATTCTCATTGCGTCCCTGAACGCCGACGACTGCCTGTCCAAATAGCTTCGTCGTGGTTGAGAACTGATGGCTTTCCAAGAAAGCGGTACGACCTTCCAGATTATCTACCCGCGTCCGTAGGGTCGCCAGTTCCGGCCCAAACTCATCAACGAGTCGTCGCAGGGTTTCTAAATCCGCTTCGGTAGCTGCATCAGCCGAACTAGCGGCAATTAATTTCTCAATTTGCTGAAGACAGGCATTTACCCCTGCGGCAAATTCATAGCGACTGAGTGCCCGGTTGCCGCGAAAAGTGCCATCAGGATAGCCTGCAATACAGCCGTAACGCTCTACAAGACTTCGCAATGCTTCGTAAGCCCAGTCGCTTGGTTCCACATCGCTCAACTGGGACACATTGGTGACTTGATCCAATGGGTTGGCTTCCATGTCCTCTGGGTTTCCCATTTCCAAAGGATCGCCCGCTGGAAGCACTTGTTCGCTAGCCTCTTCAGAGGGCAGCGCTTGAGCTTGCAGGGTGTTGGGATTGCTAACAGTTGCTGCGTCTACAAGAGTGCGAGCCTCTTTTGTTGTTGCAGATGCAGTGAAAGATGTATCCAAGCTGCGACGGCTAGCAGACAAAATAGGAGACTTTGTAGTCGAAAATTTTGGTAAACTAGCTGCCGGTTGCAACTGGCTTGTTTCAGTTGGGGGGGTTAAATTTACCGCAGTGGCAGATTCTTGAGTTGCCGCTAAACTAGGCGAACTTGCTGCCGATTCCGTCTGCGATGCTTTTAGTTCTGGCAGTACATTCGCCGATGCGAGTGTTCCCTCGGATGCAGCTGCCGCCAGCGAATTTGCTGTCGTTTTTGCCTTGGTTACATCCGTTCCTGTCGCTAAATCTGTAGATGTCGAGAATCCCTGAGTTGAAGACTGGACTGCCTCAGCAGCTGTGGTTGGGTCGATATCGGTGGCTGCAATCGCCGGGGAGAGGCTAACTGCTAGTAAGCCAAAGGCTGTAAACACTAGCGCTGAGGATGCTGTTTTCTCTATTCTCCACTGGGATTTCACGGGTCTAAAACTCCTCAAAACACACCATACTTGCTGAAATTTTACAACAATATTGTGTCAGTCGCTACTAACGCTTTGGATTCCTTTTCATTCGTTAGGGATTGAGGTTGGCAGTTGACGTTTACCCAAAAGGAAAGTTCCTGGCTGAGTTTCTTTTTTTTATAATCGCTGACAAAAAATTGCTCCTAGGGATTAACGGAGAAGCAATTTTTATACACGGAGGTTTGATACTCTGCGCCTAATTACTCAAGGTCATCTGAGGCAAGTGTGCGATCGCGCACTTGTCTGGGATGTACACAGCCGAAACAGGCGCGATCGCTTCTTCTGGGTCAAATTAGTTTATAAATCCTAACAATGAGTGTCCGAGCGATTTTCAACATCATTTCTGTTTCGTTCGTGCAATAGAGATTGTGCAAATAATTGTCAAGTTTTATCTACAAATTACCAAATTCAACTAACGCTGCCGCCGGTAGTGTAGAAAAACTTCTTGCTCAATCGACTCGACTGACAAGAGTTCCAGCCTAGGTGCAAAATCTGCCAAAAATCCAGAACCTTCTACTGGCGTCGGTGCTGTCGCTCCTCCTAAAATTAACGGACAAACCGTGAACCAGAATTCATCGATTAAATCAGCCGCCACTAAAGCACCTACGAGTTCCCCACCTCCTAGGACAGCGAGATGTTCCAAGCCTAGCTCCCAGAGCTGTTGAAAAGCAGCAATCCAGCTAATTCCATCGGTCGTTGCCTCCACTTCTAGAACCCGCTCAAATTCTGAGCATCCTTGCCAGCGCTTGGCACCTGCCTCTCCTGTAAGTAACCACCGAGGTATGGGTTGACGAAAAAAGCGCCATTGCGGATCTAGATTGGCTGATTGAGAGCAAACAATTTGGACTGGTTGGAGCGATCGCCCTCTCTGTTGTCGCCAGTCCAGCAAATCGGGATTCCTCACGCTCAGCGTCGTACCGTAGGCGCGGAGAGTACCCGCGCCAAATAAAACCCCATCCGCTTGGGCAATCTGTTTTTCCAGGTGCGCCAGATCCGCTGGAGACGAAAATCGGGCGCGATCGCGACGAATATCCGCAATCTTGCCATCGGCACTCATTGCCAAAACAACTGTCGTAGAAGGGCGTTTCCAGACAAATCCCGTCATCGCTGCTGGTCGCTCAAATATTTAATTAAAGTTTAAGAATTGCTTATATTACGGGAATTAGTGTAGAGATTCCACAAAGTCAACCTTTCCAGAGTATACGAGGATCTGGAACCGTTCTAGGATGGAATGGATCTGTCAAACAGTATCGCTCTACCAACACGATTAACCCAGAAAAAAGTAGGCTAATCAATACCCCCACTCTGATGGGGTGATTTTTGAGAATTCTTGCTATTGGGTTTTACACCTCAAATTAGAGAAGTCCTATGGCTAAGCCGGGTCAATCCTCCTTCCGTCGCATCCTGCTGTCACGCATTTTGCTTTTGAGCGTCCCGGTACTGCTGATGGGGGTGTATGTAACCTACAGAAAAGCACGATCTAGCATACTGGAAACCGCTCGCCAAAATCTTACCGAAAGTGCAGTGAGAAAAGGAGAGAGCATGAGCGAGTCAATTAAAGCGCTCTCTGCCAACTTAGTGACTGCAAGTGAAGCAGTCGTACTGCAATCGCGATCGCCCGAAGCGCATCAAAAATTTTTAAACCAACTCGCCCAACAATTGCCAACGCAAGTCCAGTGCATTCAACTCATCAACGTCGAGACCGGAAACATTGCTGCCAGCACTTGTGGGGAGAAACCCATTAGTACGCTAGATGCAAGTCACTGGCCCCAGCAGCAACAGGAATTACTGTTAGATACTTCCAAGGTGCAGGTGAAATCGCTGCTTCCAGGAAGCTCCCGCCTGAATTCAACTGTTAAAGAGAATCAACCTAGCCCAAAAAGCCAACTAAGATTGATTTTCAGTGCGCCTGTTTATGACAGCACAGGTTCTCTGCGTTATGCCCTGAGTGTCCAATCAGCTCTACTGAAACAAGAGCGTGCCAAACCAGGGTCTCTGAGTGGCTATCCAGTGGTGATTGACCAGGATGGAACCATTTTGGCGCATCCGATTACCCAGCGAGTTGGAAGAAATATTAAGCAGGAGGCAGATGGGGAAAGGCTCGAAACGGTCATGAAAAACGCGATCGCGGGTAGAAATGATTTTCTGCACTTGTTTTCTTTCGAGAAAAACGGTGTGGAATTACTCGCAGGGTATACCCCGATTCCCAGTCCGATTAGCAACCAGCCGGATCGCCAGTGGGTTATCTTAGCCGTCACTCGCTTAGATAGTGCCTTATCGGGTCTAAAAGAAATTCAACAGGTGCTGGTGATTCTGACATTTGGCTTAATCGCCGCTAGCCTGCTGGCAACGCTGTATATCTCTCGCGAACTGGCGCTGCCATTGGAGCAATTGAGAGACTACGCTGGGTCGAAAGGGCACTTTCACTCTACAGATCGAGTTCCTCAAAACTTCAAAATCCGGGAATTCAATCAATTATCGGAAGCCCTCGATAATATGGTGGAGCGACTGAAAGCATGGGCAGAAGAAATCGAAACAGCCTGGAAAGAAGCACAAGCAGCGAATCAGCTGAAAAATGAGTTTCTAGCGAATACTTCTCACGAACTAAGAACTCCCTTGAATGCGATCATTGGTTGCATTCGCCTGGTACGCGATGACTGCTGCGATGACCGCGAAGAAGAGATGGATTTCTTACAGCGAGCGGATGATGCAGCGATTCACCTCCTGGGAATCATCAATGACGTTCTGGATATTGCCAAAATTGAAGCGGGTAAGCTTTCCGTCGTCATGGAGGCAGTCGATCTGCGAAAGTTGCTTAAGGAAGTGATTGATTTACAGGCTGTTCCGATTCAGCAAAAAGGTTTGCACTTTAATACGCCAGATTTGCCAGAATCGATTCCTGTTCGTACTGACCCCGCAAAACTCAAGCAGGTGCTGCTAAATGTGGTTGGCAATGCGACTAAATTTACTGAAAAAGGCAGCGTTACGATTACCACCCGGATAGAGACTAGTTATGGCAAAGAACAGGCAGTGGGGAATTCTGTCCCTCCTAGCTCTCATTTATCGAATGGGGTCGCTCAAGCCGCGACAGTGAGTCATGAAGAACAAACAAAAATCCAGGCGGCGGCATCTGTGGGCAATGGGCAAGAAGTTAGAGGAGAAGATGCCTCTAGCATCTCGAATGGAGCTTCTAACATTTCTCGAAGCCTTTTAACAGGAACTACGAACTCTCTCAAAGAGCGTCTCGTCCCTTCTGCGCGTGTTGTTGTAACAGTTCACGATACAGGGATTGGTATTGATCCGAATCAACAGCATAAGCTCTTTCGCCCCTTTGTCATGATTGATGGCACGACGACTCGGAAATTTGGCGGCACAGGTCTGGGACTCGCAATTTCTCGGAACTTAATGGAACTGATGGGAGGTAGCATTACGCTATCAAGTGCAGGAGCTGGTCTGGGCACAACTGTGGAGATTGCCGTGCCCATGATTGATACTTCAGTGTTGCCAACTCTTGAGTCTACGAATGCGGCAAAAAATTAAGAATTCAGCTATCTGTTTGACTGCGGAATGAAACCCACTCCTCGTTAACGAGGAGGGGTGTATAGAAGGCATCTCAATGGTGAAAATTTACCTCAGACTCTTTCTCAATCTCTCTGTTTACATACAGGGAAACGTAAGATTTCGCGATCGCCTTGAAAGAGGAAAAATTGAAGAAGCTTTAATTTTTCACGGACTAGGGAACTGTAACCGTAAGTCCTCCCTGTTGTAAAGATTCGCTCAGACATCGAAGAATCTGCACCAGCTGGGCACCCACCCATCCCGAAGAAATCTCTGAAGATTGGTTCTGGTGGATACAGCTCAAAAAGCGATCGCAAACTCGCCCTAAAGGTTCGCCCGGTTCTATGCTCAATACTTCCCGGCTTTGATTGACGGGAGTATAAGGGCCAGCACTGGTGTTTTCAAAGCGTCCATGCTGAATGGTTAGCGGTGATTCTGCTTGTAACTCATCAAAAATCAAAGTTCCCTCACTCCCCACCACACACAGGCGACGCTGTTTATCAGGATTCAGCCAGCACAGATGAATGAAGGCTTGAAAGCCGCTAGGGTAGGTGAGTGTCGCCCAAACAAGGTCTCTTAAAGGATGAAGAATCTGGGGTGAGGGAGGAGTGTCAAAATTGACTCCATCTTTCATTCCGGCTTCTTGGTGCAAAAAAACGGTGCCGCTGGCTTGCACCTGAGTTGGCGTTGCCTGAAGCCAATTGTTGAAAATATTAATATCGTGGATGGCTAAGTCCCAGAGTGCGTCAACATCCTGGCGCACAGGGCCTAGATGGGTACGGGTGGCGTAGCCATAGCGCAAATCTCCGAGAATTCCAGATTGGACAGCGGTTTTACCGCGTTCAACCGCTGGGTGAAACAAATAGGTGTGGTCTACGAAGAGTTGCCGGTGCTGTTGTTCTGCTAATCGGCACAGTTCCAAGGATTCAGACGGATCGAGGGTGAGTGGTTTTTCTGATAAGACGTGATAGCCTTGCCGGAGAGCGTCGGCGATCAAGGTGTAGTGTGTCGTGGCTGGGGTTGCGATCGCAACTGCCTCGACTTCCGGCATCTGCTGCACCTGGGACCATTCGGTTGTTAGCCGCACGCTGTCATCTAACTTAAACCGCTCTCGAAGTGCTTCCAGGCGCTCCTGCTTCGGGTCTAATACCGCGACCAAGCGGGATTGAGGATGCTCTAGGAAATTCCGCACGAGATGTACACCCCAGCGTCCAGCCCCCAACACAGCAATTCCAGTTTTCATCGTTGTTTATTGTTCGTTGTTCATTAAAGACTGGCTAATTGTTCTTTGTCATTCCCCATTAACCAGTCTTCAAATTAGCCATGAACTAGGCTAATTGCTAATGGCTAAAAAAGCTTCCCTCGCCGCAGCTTGTTCGGCAGCTTTTTTAGAATGTCCCTTGCCTTGACCCAATCGACGCCCTTGCAGCCAAACCTCGGCGGTAAAACGTTCTGGATCGCCGTGAATTCGTCTGGTTTCCTCGACTCGATATTCTGGCAGTATTTGGTAATGACCTTGCGTCCATTCCTGGAGGGCGTCCTTGTAGTTTTGGTAGGCTGGGTCTGTCCGAATTTCGGATGCCAGTTGTTTAAAATGAGAATCTAGCCACGGACGCACTAGTTCTAAGGTATGCGTACTCAGGTACAGGGCACCCAACACCGCTTCAAAGGCGTCTGCCAACCGCGAGGTAAGACCAGCTTTGTCACCTGCGGCACTTTCAGAAATTAACAGGTAGCGATCTAGTCCGTAACTATCTGCAATCCCGGCTAAGGTGCGATCGCTCACCAGTACCTTCCGAATTGCCGAAAATTCACCCACAGAACAATCAGGATAAACTTCCCATAAAAATTCAGACGCTGCCATCCGCACTACCGCATCCCCCAGGAACTCCAATTGCTCATAGTTCGCCGTTGTCGAAATTGTGGGGTGGGTGAGCGCTAAGTTGAGGAGCGACCACTGCACTGGTACCTGCGGTGGAAGCCCTAACTTTTGGATCAGACTTTGCAGCTGCTTTTGACGAGGAGGATAGCTGAGATTCATGGGAATGCGTTGGACTTAGGGGAACCCCAATCATTTTTGCAACATCACTGAACAGCGCCTCAACCTGAGCCATCAGTTCTCGTTGAATTGGTAAGAGGTGGACTTCTTCCCGGAGTTTTTGCTGCAAATCGCGCAGGCGGGCGATGGGTTGACGCAACTTGGAGATTGTCTGCTCTAAGTGTTTGGCACGTCTGAGTTGTAACACGACATCCCCGCTGAGCTGGGTCTTCTGTTCGATGAGTACCGCCAGCATTTTAGCGAGCGCCATCACAGTCTGACCGTCTTCCTCATTCCATTGCTTTGGTTCTCTACCACCAACCGTCACCACACCGTAAACGCGACGACGACCTTGCAGCGGCGCTGCCATTAGCGTTTGAGCCGTGGGCATCAGGGGTTCCATCAAACCATTCTGGCGCACATCTTCAACATAAATCAATCTACCCTCACCAATTGCTTTACCGCTAGCTCCATCGCTAATTCCGACAATTGGTTTGTTGGTGCTGATGTTGCCTGCTGCGGAAACCACCATAAAATTGTCATTGTTTAAGTTGAGGGCGATGACGGCATCGGCGGCACCAAAATTGGTAAATAATATCTGCACCGCATCTCGCAATATACAGGGCAAAGGTTGATACTGCGATAGAGCCGTGGAAAATTTATGCAAGGTAGAAAGCTGCACCCAACGGCGGTGACTCGTGAGTTCGGCTTCTTTAAGCCGTCCCAGCAACCGTCCATTAATTTCGGCAATGTGGGCACTTTGCTGAACGTAGTTTCGCGTTCGGATCGGCTGGTAAAACGTCCCCATGACTTGGGACATCAGCAACGAAACCCGCGCCACTACTTCTTCATCGTAAGACCACAGCCCATCAAAGCTTTGACTACTGCTGTTGCGCTCTGGCCCTTCCACAGCTTGAGTCAATACCGCCGTCCAGAAATCGGGGGTATCAACCAGCCAAAACCGCTCCCTGGACAAGGCTGAGTTAGGCTCAAGCCCAATAAATTCGATTCCCGGAATTTCGGGGGGATGAACGTCGGGAACACCAAATATAAAGACCCGCCGACATACCTCGCCTAAGTAACTATATCGACGGAGATGTTCGAGGAAGTGAGAGAAACGCTGGAAGCCAGCAAACAAATCAACCGGAAGTTTGTGGTTGAGCAACTGATCTTCGAGCAGATCGCCGATAACGTTCATCGTTGCGATCGTGTGAATACCGCGCAATTCTTGGTATTGGTTCGCAATCGAGCGGAACAATGATATGTCCACTAAGCCACCCTGATTAACAAGAGTTCAAAATCGTGTAAATATCGCTTCTGGCAGACAGATTACCGCTAAATGCTACGGGTGGCTATGCAAAATTTCTTGAAGTCTTGACTTTTGTGACTGCATCAAGAGAAAAACAAGCTCATTTTTACATGAAGCTTCACTGAATTCATTAATTAAATTGATTTAGCCTTAGAAAAGGATTACTTTTCCGACCGCTCGTTTGTACAGCCTCTACAAGCGCGATCGCGATCGCCAACTAACACTGGGCTTTGCTCGTCCTGTTTTTCCGGGAAGACTCGATAGGCGATCGCTCAATTTACCCAATTTTTCAAATGCCTGTTGAGCCGGAGAGTTTCTCGAGCTAGACTCACCCTCGCCTCTCTAGCTCTTGTTCACAACAGTAAAGCAATTTAAGGGAGAGAGTCGGTCATAAGCCGGGTTCTGTTCTCCACAGCAGCAGTGCCGCTGGAAGGGCGGTTATCTATCTGGGACGCCTGTTACCAGACGCCTCAAGCGGTTTTAAAACGGAATCGGAAAAAGACCAACCGTGATTCCCTACCTTGCTCCCAACCGGGGTTTACCGAGCCAGCGCCTCTCGACGCTGCTGGTGCGCTCTTACCGCACCTTTGCACCCTTACCGGGATAATTAAACATTAAAAATTCTTCATTTTGCATTTTTAATGTTTAATTATCCCGGCGGTATCTTTCTGTGGCACTATCCTCACGGTCGCCCGCACTGGGCGTTACCCAGCAAGTTTGGTCTTTCGGGAGCCCGGACTTTCCTCAGACTCGCACAAACGGCAAATCTGCAACCACCTGCGCCTACTCTCTCCCGTTCTTCAGTGTGGCATATTCAAGAGCTTTAGAGAGCGAATCTTCGCTTTTGAATTCTCACTTTGCTGATGCAGTTTTTCAAGAAAGATTGGAGATCCCCGCCTAAATTTCGATTATCCTGAATAAAGGGAATGATTTACGTAACTTAATAATTCTGCTGGTTACTGGACTTATGAGATGCATCATCAACCGCCGCGCTCAGTTTTCGGCGAGCCACCGTTATTGGCTGCCAGAACTGAGTCAAGCGGAGAATATACAAGCGTTTGGTCGCTGCACTCAGTCGCCCGGACACGGACACAACTACGTTTTGTTTGTCTCCCTTGCCGGGGATCTGGATGAGTATGGCATGGTGCAAAACTTGTCTGAAGTCAAACGGGTGATCAAACAGGAAGTCACCAGTCAGCTAGACTTCTGTTATCTCAACGATGTGTGGTCGGAATTTCAACAAACCCTACCCACTACAGAAAACATCGCGCGAACCATTTGGCAGCGTCTAGCACCTCACTTACCGTTGGTAAATATTCAACTATTTGAACATCCCGAACTCTGGGCTGACTATCAAGGAAATGGAATGGAAGCGTATCTGACAATTGGTACCCACTTTAGCGCCGCTCACAGACTGGCTCATCCGAACCTCAGTTACGAAGAGAACTGCGAGATTTATGGCAAATGCGCTCGTCCCAACGGTCACGGGCACAACTACCACTTGGAAGTAACAGTTCAAGGCGAAATTGATCCGCGCACGGGCATGATTGTGGATTTAGGAGCCTTAAACAAGGTAGTGGAAGATTATGTGCTTGAGCCGTTTGACCATACTTTCCTGAACAAGGATATCGCCTATTTTGCCCAAGTTGTTCCCACCGCTGAGAATATTGCCATTCATATCCGGAATCTTCTGCAAGAGCCTATCCGGGAATTAGGGGCAAAGTTGCATAAGGTAAAACTGGTTGAAAGTCCGAATAATTCGTGTGAAGTATACTGTAGCGAAACCGCTCAAAACTTAGCGGGAATTCAACAGAACGATCGCTCTCTAACGCCTGTATCTACTTGATGTTTTAGCCGGGAGGCGCAAGTTTTTAGAAAATGTCGGGAACAAACCCGCTATCGATTTGCGTCTACCGAATCCTAAGCAGCGTTCGTCCAGTGGCAAGCAAGGGTTGCATTCCAACGCCTAAAGCGATAAATTGTAAGGTTTTTTGAAAAATTTGTTTAAAGCATGAGAGCTTAACCAGCCGATCCGGGAACACTAAAAAGAGACGACCTAGCCTTATACCGCAAGTCGGTGCTAAGCGAATCAAGGTGTTGAGAAAAATATATGGATCGCCGCGTTAACCATCACAACAGCCAACAGGAGGGCGACCTACCTGAGGAGGAACGCATCACTGTTGTTCCTCCTACAGATATTAGCGCTCATAGCCAGCATCAGCCAAAAACCGATAATTACACTAAGGGAGAAGCCGATCGACTGCTGGAGCAAGGTGCCCAGCAGCACCAAAACGGTCATTTCGAGGCGTCACGACTATCCTTTCATCAAGCACTCACGGTCTACGGCGAACTTCAAGACCAGCGAGGACAAGGAAGAACGCTCGGCAATTTGGGGCTAGTGTACTATGCCTTGGGAAATTTTGCCAAAGCGGTTGAGTATTCTGGGCAAAGTTTAGCGATCGCCCAAAGTATCAACGATCAGCGATTGGAAAGTCAAGCGCTGGGAAATATCGGCAATGCCTACCGTCACTTAGGCAACCATGCCAAAGCCATTGAGTTTCAGCAACAAAGTCTGCTAGTCGTGCGGGAACTGAAAGACTTGAGTGCAGAAGTGGCGGCGCTGAATAATCTTGGACTAGCTTACAAGGCACTGGGAGACTACTCAGCGGCAATTGAATACCAGCATCAAAGTTTAATAGTGGCGCGGGAACTCCAAGACCAAGAGGCAGAGGGTCAGATCCTGAGAAATTTGGGAAATGCTTGCTACGCTTTGGGCGACTATGTCAAAGCGATCGCCTACTATAAGCAGCGTTTAGCACTCGTGCAGCAGACTGGAGATCACCGTATTGAGGTACAGATTCTGAGAAATCTGGGGAACGCCTGCTACGCAATCGGGGACTACTCTGCGGCGATTGACTATGGAGAGCAACGCCTAGCGATCGCTTCGGCAACGGATGACCTCCGCTCCCAAGAGCAGGCACTTTCGCATTTAGGAGTGGCTTACGAGGCATTGAGCAACTACGCTAAAGCAATTGACTACTATGAACAACGCTTAAGGATAGCGCGAATCCTCCAAGACAGCCGAGTCGAAGGGCAGGCTCTGGGAAGCCTCCGAGTTGCTTGCTATGCTTTGGGCGATTACGCCAAAGTGATGGAATACGACCAATAGGATTTAATTAAAAATAAAAATTTATAAGGCAATCTATGTATTGCCGAGAGCTTAGTTGCGCCCGAAAAGCTTGCTAGGTATGTTTTTCAGCTTTAGTTTCTAATCTATATCCGTACAGCGTAGATTGAGCTAAAAAGTTTCTTGATTTTTAATTTTTTATTTTCTCTAGCTACGTCCCGCTTTTGGGAGATGCATGGAGACCGCTCGCCCGATTATCACTAAGTTTTAACCGGAAAATTCTGGACTCAGCGAAGTGGTCTTGGGGTGTCTGATAATATGAGCAAGAGGAATTCACCCCGCAATTGTACCCAGCTATCTTGCCTAAACGATACACAATCGTACCTAAAACAACGATATGGAGGATATGGACACCATGCAAACTGATTATTCCGCTCCAGAGACCGAAAAAACCCAGGTAGAAATGAGAGTTGACGCCCCAGGCGAATTGGCAGCTCTACCCCCAGCCACCCAATCAACGGAAAAGTGGCAGCAAATTGGAGAACAAATTTCCGCATTTTTCGCAGAACTACCCGAATACTTAGGTGAGTTCTTCTCAGAGTACCAGCGCCCCTTGACCACTCTAGGTCTAATATTAGCTGGCATCATTACCGTGAAGGTGACACTGGCGGTTCTGGATGCGCTTAATGATATTCCTCTGCTAGCGCCGACCTTTGAACTGGTAGGAATTGGCTACTCAGCCTGGTTTGTATACCGCTACTTACTCCGAGCTTCTAATCGTCAGGAGTTGTCCGAGGAGTTTAAAGCTCTCAAGTCGCAAGTTGTCGGCGGGGATTCCAATAACTCGTAAATTTCTCATTTCCGCATAGCTCATTTCCGCACAGCATTGTTGCCCTGCGTCTCTGATTTTCTGACTTAGGGGTAGCACACTAGTGACTGCCCCTAATAATTTTAGTTGTAAATTTCTTAATACTGGTAGAAAGCGCGTGTGCCCATCACGTGATATTTTTAAGCGAGTCGAATCCAAAATATCATTTTGGATTTTAGCTTCTAGATTGTAGAAGACTGGCAGGAATTGCATCTCTACCACTAAGTTTGGCGCGATCGTGGGATTTGATCGTTTAATTTACCAGCGATCGCGGCTCATTTGCTCTCGCTGGGTGTAAAGTGTTCAACTGGCATAATTGTCCCGCTCAATTCCGCTCCACTTAAATCGGCTCCGTTCAAATCAGTTTCACTTAAGTCGGCTTGACTCAAATTCGCCTTAATTAAGTCGGTTCTATTCAGATTTACTCCAATGAGGAGGGCGCTAGTCAGATTGGCTTCACACAAGATTGCATCGCTGAGGTTGGCGTAGCTCAAGTTTGCCCTTCTCATATCTGCGCCAGTTAGATTTGCGCCAGTTAAGTTTGCTCCAGTTAACTCAGCACCAATCGGTTCGGTTTTAACGAGCCTTGTTCCAATCAGTCTGGCTTTATCAAAATTGGTTCCGATCAAGTCAGCACCCGTTAGGTCGGCACCCGTGAGGTCAGCACGACTCAAGTTTGCCCCACTCAGATCGGCACCTGTTAGGTTCACCCCCCGCAGGTTGGCTCCGGCTAGGTTAACTCCCTCCAGAATCGTCTCGCTGAAATCGACCTGGCGTAGGTTAGCTCCTTCCAGATTTGCCGCCTTCAAATCTAACTTCTGGAAATCCCGTTCTCCAGCAGCATATCGTGTTAAAACCTCATCCCCATCCATTTCTATTGCCTCTAAATTGCTTCCAGTTAGCGTGGACTTAGGAATTTTGGATTTTAGATTGATTTTCGATGAATTGCCAATCTAAAATCTGGCTGGCGATCGCGTACAGCCCTTTGGGCATGAAAACAGCGAAGCAAGGCGTTAGTTTAGGGCTGACTTGTCACTTCGCTACTCGTGCGTAGCTGCATTAGGCATGATGGCACCAGTCATATCGGCGTCACGGAAATTGACCCGATTTAGGTTAGCGTCAATGAGAACCGCTTCAGTGAGAATTGCCCCAGTCAGGTTTGACCAGCATAGTTTTGACCTGTACAAGTTAGCTCCGGTGAGATTCGCTCCTCGCAGAGTCGCCCAACTTACATTTGCTCCCCTCAGATTGGCTTTAATTAAGATGACATTTGTCAGATTGGTTCCGCTCATCTTGGCGCGGCTCAAGTCTGCTTGCGTGAGATTTGCTCCAATTGCACTGGCTCCATTTAAAACAGCGTTCGCTAAGTTGGCTTTCTCCAGGTTGGCTCCAATTAGAATGGCATTCGTTAAGTTTGCACCTTCCAACACAGCTCCAATCAACGTAGCATTCGTCAAGTTGCTTCGACTTAAGGGTGCATCAATTAGTTTGGCTCCAGTCAGATTGGCATCGCGGAGAATAGTCTCGCTCAAAAGAGCGTGACTCAGGTTAGCTCCGGCGAGGTTAGCTCCGCTGAGATTGGCAGCTCGTAAACTCGCTTCAGTTAAAATCGCTTCGCTCAGGTTGGCGTCAATCAGGCTAGCGCCGATAAGATTTGCCTCGCTGAGATTGGCGCGGAGAACCGCTCCATTGAGATTTGCCTCGCGTAGGTTGACTCCGATTAGGTATGCCCCAATTAGATTTGCTTCGCGCAGGTCTGCTCCCCGCAGGTTCGCTTCGCTCAGGTCAATTCCCATCAGGTCTGCTCTCCGCAGACTTACCTCTCGAAAATCTCGTTCGCCTGCTGCGTAGAGACGTTTCAGTTCATCGGCATCCATCTAGACCTCCCTTCAGGGTACTGCCGCTACAGTCGTTAGGGATGGGGTTCAACCCCTCTCCTAGAGTGGCAGGAAAATAGCGATCGCAGTCTATGCCAACTGCCCAAGGGTGGGATGACAGACGCTCAAAGCCAAAAATAAAGGTTCTAATCGACGATTGGGATCGACACAGAACCATGACACATTGAAGCAGGAGGCGACACTCCCTAACCCTTGAGTGCGTAAAACCTCCTGGGTACACAGGTAGAGCGAACATTTGTTTAGATCCTTCACTTCGAGCGGGATTCAAAAACGGTGGAACTCGCGTTTGGAGCCTGGGTCAGTTTAATTGTTGGACATTCAGTCAGTGTAGATGCTTGAGCGAGTTTGCCTGTTGGATACTAGAACCAGTAGCCGTGAGGTTGAGAAAGCTTACACTATAACCGTAAGGTTAAGTGTGGGATAAAGTCACTATGCTTCACCGCGCCTAGAATTTTGGCGGAGGGGTGGCAATAGCGTACAGCCCTTTGGGCATGAAAACAGCGAAGCGAGGCGTTAGCCTAGCGCTGACTTGTTAGTTCGCGCATTTTCTATCAAAGATTTACAAGGCTGGAAACTCCTAAATAATCATGAGAACTAGAGGTTAATCTCTAGCTACTGAATCTTATTCCTAACTTGAGCGCTCAACTCCGCTCAATTAACTCTAATTGTTACAAAATAGCTGCCACCTGGTAGCTGTCAGCGGGTAGCTCTTTGACAAGAAGATTCCTGTAATCTAGTTATATGGGGAGACCTTCTCTCAAACACCAAACCTGCAAAGAGAATAGCCGATCCACCGAAAAGCAATCTTAAGGACAGAGAATGCCGGAGAATTTGAGAAGCCAAGTCGTCACCCAAGGCGTACAGCGATCGCCCAACCGGGCTATGTTACGTGCTGTTGGTTTTGGAGATGAGGATTTTACGAAACCCATTGTGGGAATTGCCAATGGGTACAGCACCATTACCCCCTGCAATATGGGGTTAAATGATTTAGCGAAACGGGCTGAAGCTGGAGCCAAGGTGGCTGGGGCGATGCCTCAGATGTTCGGCACGATTACCATCAGCGATGGCATTTCAATGGGCACCGAAGGGATGAAGTATTCCCTGGTGTCGCGGGAAGTCATCGCCGATTCGATTGAGACTGCCTGCAACGGGCAGAGTATGGATGGAGTGCTGGCAATTGGGGGCTGCGATAAGAATATGCCCGGAGCGATGATTGCGATCGCTCGGATGAATATTCCGGCTATTTTCGTGTATGGCGGTACGATTAAACCGGGACATCACAACGGGCGCGATTTGACGGTTGTGAGTGCTTTTGAAGCGGTGGGGCAACACAGCGCCGGAAAAATAGACACGGATGAGTTGCTGCAAGTAGAACGCAAGGCTTGTCCGGGTGCCGGTTCTTGCGGCGGAATGTACACTGCCAATACAATGTCTTCCGCGTTTGAAGCGATGGGGATGAGCTTGCCTTATTCTTCCACAATGGCAGCAGAAGATGCTGAAAAAGCAGAAAGTGCTGAGAAATCTGCTTTTGTCCTAGTAGAGGCAATTAAAAAACAACTTTTACCGCGACAGATTGTTACCCGAAAAGCGTTTGAGAATGCCATTTCTGTAATTATGGCAGTGGGCGGTTCTACGAATGCCGTGCTACACTTACTCGCGATCGCTCATACGATTGGGGTCGAATTATCCCTGGATGATTTTGAAACCATTCGCGCCCGCGTTCCAGTTTTGTGCGACCTCAAGCCTAGCGGTCAGTATGTCGCCACTGACCTCCACAAAGCCGGTGGAATTCCCCAGGTGATGAAGATGCTCCTGGTACACGATTTGCTACATGGGGACGCCCTGACCATCACCGGACAAACCATTGCTGAAGTCTTGGCAGATGTCCCAGAACAGCCCCGCACCGACCAAGATGTTATCCGTCCCTGGGATAACCCGATGTATGCTCAAGGGCACCTAGCCATCCTGAGAGGCAATCTGGCAACGGAAGGGGCTGTTGCCAAAATTACCGGCGTCAAAACCCCTTCAATAACCGGCCCAGCGCGGGTGTTTGAATCTGAAGAAGCTTCTTTAGCAGCCATTCTGGCTGGCAAGATCAACCGTGGAGATGTCCTAGTGATTCGCTACGAAGGTCCCAAGGGTGGCCCTGGAATGCGAGAAATGCTGGCTCCCACTTCTGCCCTGATTGGTGCGGGATTAGGGGATGCTGTTGGCTTGATTACCGATGGACGCTTCTCTGGTGGGACTTACGGCATGGTTGTCGGTCACGTAGCCCCAGAAGCGGCTGTAGGAGGCGCGATCGCTCTCGTGGAAGAAGGCGATACCATTACAATTGATGCACGCGATCGCCTGTTACACCTTCATGTACCTGATGAAGAGCTAGAGCGTCGTCGCGCTGCTTGGCAACCGCCTAAACCGCGTTATACAACTGGCGTACTGGCAAAATATGCCAAGTTAGTTTCTTCTAGCAGTGTCGGTGCCGTGACGGATTTAGATTTGGGTTGAAAACAGTCTTTAACTGTTAGATAAACCAAAAAATGAAGTATAAAAGAAGAACCCTGAAGTTTCTCTTTATACTTCATTTTTTTATAACTTTTAACGCAGATTAAAAATAATGAACAGCGATAAACTTCCTCCTGGTAGGATGGGGTTGCCGGTGCTTGGCGAAACACTCGCGTTTGTGTTCGACCCCAAATTTATCGAAAAGCGCTATCAGCAATATGGCTCTATCTTTAAGAGTCATGTTATTGGCAAACCTACGGTTTTTATGGTGGGGCCAGAGGCATCTGAATTTGTTCTCTCCAGCCACATGGATTGTTTCTCGTGGCGCGAAGGGTGGCCCAACAATTTTAAAATACTGCTGGGCGAATCACTATTTGTGCAAGATGGCGAGGAGCATCGGAGAAATCGCCGCCTGATGATGCCAGCTTTGCATGGTGCAGCGTTAGGAAACTACGTTGCCACAATGGAGTCGATTACGCAAAGCTATCTCGAAAAATGGCAGCAGAAACAGGAATTTACCTGGTTTGATGAGTTCAAACAGCTAACGTTTGATATTGCTAGTCAATTATTGCTGGGTACGAATCCGGGGGCTGAAGGTGTTCGGTTGAGCCAGTTGTTTACAAGACTAACAAATGGGCTGTTTGCCATCAATCCGCTGCCTTTACCGTTTACGCAGTTTGGGAAAGCGATCGCTGCTCGTAACGAAATTTTAGAACATTTGGGCAAAGTGGTGCGCGATCGCCAGCAACATCCGACTAAAGACGTTCTCAGCCTTTTATTACAAGCTAAGGATGAAGACGGTAACGGCATGAGCGAAAAGGAAATCCGCGCCCAAGCAATGCTGTTACTCTTCGCTGGGCATGAAACGACCACTTCGATGCTGACTTGGTTGTGCCTGGAGTTAGCCCGTCACCCAGAGGTTCTGCAACGCGCCAGGGAAGAACAGCAGCAGCTTGCGGCTAGGGGAGGAGTAAATTTAGAACAATTAGGGCAAATGCCTTATCTAGACCAAATTCTCTGCGAGACTGAACGACTGCATCAGCCCGTCGGGGGTGGTTTTCGCGGTGTCGTCAAACCATTTGAGTTTAATAGCTTTCAAGTTCCATCTGGGTGGCAGGCGGTGTATTCGATTATCGGGACTCATCGACTATCAACGGTTTACCCCGAACCAGAACGTTTCGATCCCGATCGCTTCAGCCCCCAACGGCAAGAACACAAGCAGCGTCCCTTTAGTTTAATTGGTTTCGGTGGTGGGCCACGAATTTGTATTGGGATAGCATTTGCGAAAATGGAGATGAAAATTGTAGCCGCCCACTTACTACGGGGTTATCAGTGGGAACTATTACCAAATCAACGCCTAGATTCAGTAGAGATTCCCACCAGCCACCCAAGAGATAGGCTGCGCGTTCGGTTTCAACCGTTGCAAGTGCTATGTGAAACATAGGTGTGACGCGATCGCACTTGTTCGGGAAAACGATAACATCACAATTGAGGAACCAAAGGCTCTATACGAACAAACGCAGCAAAAAGCGTTTACCTCTGGTGGTGTTATGTCTAATCCAATTCAAACAGCGATCGCTTCTTCTATCAATGAGTGGCTGCAAGCTCACCCCTCCGTCTTGCGGCTACTTCAGATATTCATCTGGGCGACGAATCACCCAATTGTCAGCTTAGTTATTTTATTGTTTGCGATAGCGATCGCAGGGAGCTTAATCAAAGCTGTCGGTCGCTTAATTGAAACAACTAGCTTATCAATATTGAAAGCTCCTTTTAAGCTAATTCAGCTCTTATTTGGAGTTAGTTTTCAATCAATCTCCAAGTTTGGAGGCTTAGCTTTCAAACAGTTAACGGGTGCTAAGAACGCTGAAATCCCAGCTTTACCGGATTCAAATTCTCCACCAACTCAGCAAGATAAACAGCAACGACTGGTAGAGATTGCTTCTAGGCTAGAAGCAATTCAAAAAGAACAAAACGAGCTTTTACAAGAAGTGGCAACTATCCTCGCTTCAGACAAAATTAATATAGAAGTTTGAAAAGTGAAGGGAGGTTAAGTAATTTATGAGCGATTTATAAACAAAATTACCGAATTAGTATGAGTACAACCCTAGTTGAGACCAGATTAATCCCATCTCTATAAATATGTTTTTGATGAAAATTCTCTGAGTCAGCTGAGCCATTATATTGCCAGTAAAGCTCTGAAATGGCAAGATGACTCTGACAACCCAGCAAATTTACCGCCCAAAGAATCTAAAAACAGATTTTAAACCATGCTATAGCGGTTATTACATGGTTGAGGTACGCAAAAATTCCTGATTATTAAGCTTTTCAGTTTTGAGAAGGTACGGTACATGACCGAGAACTGCTATATAAACCGTGTAGAGATGTAGATGTGATGATAAAAGAGAACGCACTTGTCTAAAAATACGAAATTACCAAGATTGATACATAACCATTTTTAACCATATTTTCAAATGAGTATATATGACAGTACCAGAGCGATTTGAGGTTAAACCTAATAGCCAGCAAAATGCTATTCTACTGGCTGTTAGCTGCACAGTATTCTCCATCATAGGCTTGTTTATGATGGGGTCAGGTCAACCTAAAGCTATTTTGGGGGGAGTTTTGGGTGTTGTTTTCTTTGGTGGAGGTGGTATAGTTACTGTTCCTAAACTACTTAAACGCCCAGTTAGTATTGTATTGACTCGTGAGGGGTTACAGCAGATTACCCTCTATGGAAAATCTATACTTTATTGGCGGGATATTGAGAGCGTAGGAATCGCTAGATTAGAGGGAACTAAGTTAGTTGGCTTACGCCTGAAAAACTATGATAACTACATTAATAATATGTCTCCTGAATTAGTAAATTATTGGATGAACAGTCTACCATACTTAAAATTATTAAGCTTTGGAACTTTAGTACTAGAGGTGCCACTGGATGTGCCTAGTTTTGTAAAAATTTGGTCGGTACTTAAAGGTCATCCAAATCCTGTTAATGCGCTTAAAAGTTTTGGGAAAGTTGGTAACTTGGTAGAAGCAATGCTCTGGAGTAGACAAACCTATGGATATGATATTTTGTTAAGTTGGGCTGACCTTGACCGCTCTGCCTCAGAGTTTATTGAATTATTAGAGCAATATCGTAAGGCCTTTACCACATAGAAGTAATCATAGTGTTTAAATACAAAATATTTGAAGAACTGGAGATTGATTAGTAAAGTTTTATGAAGATAGAAGTAGGTATCTTCAGTCTTTTAGGTGCTTTAGTTGGTGCTGGTGCTGCTATAGTTGCATCCTTAATCAACAACAAATTTCAATTGCGTAGAGAAAAAGAAAAGTGGCAGCGAGAGCAGCTACAGGAAATATATAGTAACTGCATTTATAACCTAATGAGGTATATACAAGGTTTTGAAGAAGGTGGTCAGAAAGGAGTTGACTTTGCTGAGTCTTCTAGGTGGCTTTCCCTGTTGTTAATCCACCATCCAAGTAAGGATACTGATAATGAAACTTTCAAAGCTTTTCGCTATAAAGTCATAGAACTTACGAGGAGAGGTGGTAGCCTCATGGGATGGGACAAAGTACAAGCTCTGCGAGACGAAATTATTGAAATGGCAGAAAAAGACTCTAGATTGAACTGAGTATCATTATCATAAAAACGAAGGGCAACTACTCTAAAATAGTTGCCCTTCAAAATTAGCAGGTTTGTAGGGTGGGCACGATTGATCGCGCACACCCTAACCCAACAGAGAATTAGTAGTCGAAGTCGCCGCCCATGCCAGCGCCAGCACCCGCAGGAGCGCCATCTTTCGGCTCAGGCTTGTCAACCACGATACACTCGGTTGTCAGCACCATGCCAGCGATAGAAGCGGCATTTTGCAGAGCGGAACGAGTCACCTTGGCAGGGTCAACGATACCGGCTTCAAACATATCGACGAACTCATTCGTCGCGGCGTTGTAGCCGACGTTGAAGTCCTTCTCTTTGACGCGCTCAGCAATGACAGCGCCATTCTGACCGGCGTTCTCAGCAATCCGCTTCAGAGGAGCAGCCAAAGCACGAGAAACAATCATCGCACCTGTCAACTCTTCATTCTTCAGGTTGGCAGTTGCCCACTCTTCCAACTGAGGAGTCAGGTGAGCTAGGGTTGTGCCACCGCCAGGAACGATCCCTTCTTCCACAGCAGCTTTAGTCGCGTTGATGGCATCTTCCAGACGCAGCTTCTTATCCTTCATTTCGGTTTCGGTCGCAGCGCCCACTTTGACGACAGCGACGCCACCAGCCAGCTTAGCTAGACGCTCTTGCAGCTTCTCGCGGTCATAGGAAGAATCGGTTTCGTCCATTTGACGGCGGATTTGCTCACAACGAGACTTCACAGCAGCTTCGTTGCCTTCGGCGACAATTGTGGTGTTGTCCTTGGTGATGTTGATACGGCGAGCTTTGCCCAGCATTTCTAACCGGGTGCTTTCCAGCTTCAGACCAGCATCTTCGGTGATCAGCTGACCACCAGTGAGAACGGCAATGTCTTCCAGCATTGCTTTGCGGCGATCGCCAAAACCAGGAGCCTTGACAGCAGCCACATTCAGCACACCCCGCAGGCGGTTAACTACCAGGGTTGCCAGAGCTTCTTTCTCGATGTCCTCAGCGATAATGATCAGAGGACGACCAGCACGAGCGACTTGCTCCAGAACGGGCACTAAGTCTTGGACAAGCGTGATTTTCTTGTCGGTCAGCAGGATGAAAGGCTCTTCCAGAACCGCTTCCATCCGCTCCATGTCGGTAGCGAAGTAGGGAGAGATGTAGCCTTTGTCAAAGCGCATCCCTTCGGTGATTTCCAGTTCGGTGGTCATGGACTTCCCTTCTTCCAGGGAGATGACGCCTTCCTTGCCCACCTTATCCATCGCTTCAGCGATCATCCGACCAACTTCTTCGTCGTTACCAGCAGAGATGGTACCAACTTGAGCGATCGCTTTGGAATCTTCTACTTGTTTGGCGTGTTCGGCAATTCTTTCCACCAGGAAGCCAGTGGCTTTGTCAATCCCGCGCTTCAGAGAAATTGCATTTGCACCCGCAGCAACGTTTCTCAAGCCCTCTTTTACAATTGCATGAGCGAGAACGGTTGCAGTCGTAGTGCCATCACCAGCAGCATCATTGGTCTTAGAAGCGGCTTGACGAATTAAGGAGACCCCCGTGTTTTCAACGTGATCTTCTAATTCAATTTCTTTGGCAATGGTGACACCATCATTCACGATTTGTGGTGCGCCGAACTTCTTCTCTAGTACCACGTTGCGGCCTTTAGGGCCGAGAGTGACAGCCACAGCTTCAGCTAGGATGTCCATCCCTTTTTCCAGGGCGCGACGAGCGTTTTCGTTGTAAATAATGCGCTTAGCCATAGTTCCTCAGTTGTTTTGAGTTTTGAGTTTTGAGTTTTGAAGGAGTGTTGAGCGTTGAGTTTTGAGTGTTGAGTTAAGCAGATGTTTTTAACTCGGAACTCTCAACTCAGAACTCATAACTTTATGAAACGACTGCTAAAATGTCCTTCTCTGAGAGCAGAACGTACTCTTCTGTGCCGAGTTTGATGTCTGTGCCAGCGTACTTGGAGTAGAGAACCTTGTCGCCCACAGAGACTTCCAACTCAACACGAGTGCCTTTGTCATCGCGCTTGCCAGGTCCCACAGCGACGACTTCCCCTACTTGAGGCTTTTCTTTGGCATTATCAGGAAGAAGAATTCCACCAGCGGTTTTCTCTTCAGCAGCGCTCACTTTCACAAAAACGCGATCGCCCAGCGGCTTAACAGTGGATACGCTTAGAGATACAGCTGCCATACAAACTTCGCTCCTATTACAGGTTTGACTCAAGACACACGATTCGTTCGTTGAGAATTAGCACTCTCAACCTCTGAGTGCTAATTTAGCCCAACCAGTGTGCGATCGCAACAAAATTCTTTGTACGGGTTCCCGAACTTATCCGGTTGTCGGAAGACTTTAGTAGAAATGCTTAAGACACAAAGATAGCTTTAGTCATTGGGATGGCATAGCGCGATCGCACTCAATCTGCTAAAAAAAATTGGAACCGCTAAAATCTCCTAAAAAACGGATATCTCGCTTCTTCCAAGGAAATCAAATAAATAATGACTGAAAACACAGTGGCTGAATCTAGCCCTGAAATTCCTGAAACTTGTCAATCATCAGACCCAAACGCTCTCGCCGCTTGTGTGCAGACCTTGGGACTGAATCAAATTCAGCGCCATGTCTTCATCTGTGCCGATCCAACCTTACCCCAGTGTTGCTCCAAGGAAACCAGTTTAGAATCTTGGAATTACTTGAAAAAGCGACTTAAAGAGCTAAAACTAGACAAGCCTTCCGACAAAAGCCCTCTTTGCATTTTCCGCACCAAAGCAAACTGTCTGCGAGTTTGCTCCCAAGGCCCAATTCTAGTCGTTTACCCAGATGGTGTTTGGTATCGTGGAGCGACTCCTGAAGTCATTGAGCGGATTATCCAAGAACATCTGATTGGCAACAAAATTGTGCAAGAATACGCTTTCTTAGTTCATCCACTACCAAAACCCTATACAGTAACATAGTAGCTACGTTATATTCTTCCGTGTACCTACTAGATTTTCGTCGTTGTGACCCATGTCAGTGACTATAATTTTCTAAAAAGAGATTATAGGAATTGCCTAGACTTAGTAGGAGTCGGTGCAGCAGGGTGCTGAAAAAAACGTAAACTATACGTACAAAACGGTTAAAATTTTCACAATTCCAGGCTTGGCGAGTGGCACAGCATGAAAGACACCAGTATAAGAGATAACAAACGACTGTTGCTGATTGATGACGACCCCAACCTGATTTTGCTGGTCAAGGACTACCTGGAATTTCGGGGGTACGAAGTCATCACCGCTGAAAATGGTCGGGAAGCACTGGAAGTTCTAGAGCATGATATTCCTGACATGATTATCTGTGATGTCATGATGCCAGAGATGGACGGAATTGCCCTTGTGCAACACGTCAGAGAAGATCCCCGCATCAGCTGGATTCCAGTTCTATTCCTCTCAGCGAAAGGTCAAAGTCAAGACCGAGTCAAGGGTCTCAATACTGGGGCAGATGTCTACATGGTCAAGCCCTTTGAGCCTGAAGAATTGGTGGCGCAAGTGGAATCTTCTCTTAAGCAGGCCACTCGCCTAATTCATCATCCAGCTAGAGGAACCGAAGGAGGGTCGAAACTCCAGGTACCTGACACTGTAGAATTAACCCCGACCGAGCTGAAAGTAGTTCAGTTTGTGGCAAGAGGTATGGCAAATCGAGAAATTGCTGAGCAGATGAACGTCTCTCAGCGCACGATTGAGAGCCACGTATCCAATATGTTAGGTAAAACGAATCTCCATAACCGCACGGAGTTAGCTCGTTGGGCGATTGAGAGTAATATGGCTTAACAAATAAAAAGGCAAAATTAATAATTGAAATTATTAATTTTGCCTTTTTAAATTTTCGTTACCACCCATCTTGTTCGCTGTCAGATTTGCCCCACAGTTCTAGATCCAGTTCATTCAAATAAGTTAAGGCGCTTTGAAGTTGGCGAGTCGATCCTGAGAGTTCTAGGTCAAACCAGCCATCATCTCTAGCGTTGGCTCCTAAAAGGGCAGCAGCAATATTAACTGTGACACCGTGGTGAGAGACTAGTCGTGAGATGATTGGATCTTCCTGATATTCCTTGGGAATGCGGATTCTGACACGCATTTTAGTAGGTCTGTTATCTTCGTGCCCAGTCGTAGATTGAGCTGGTTTAGAGGTATTTACAGGCAAGTCATTTGTACTGTACATAGTCTTCAATTCCTCCTATTCAACATCTTTAATACTGGTTTTACGCTCTAGAATTTCTTTCAAGACCAGGGTCACTAACGCGAGTGCGCCAAGCAGAACGGCGGCTGAGAAAGATGCTTGAGTCTGGTATTGCTTATAAGCTTCCTCCACAAACAACGGCAGGGTTTGAGTTTTGCCCGCAATATTGCCAGATACAACCGAGACGGCACCAAACTCGCCCATGACTCTGGCGTTGGTCAAAATGACGCCGTAGAGGAGACCCCAGCGAATATTCGGCAGAGTGACGCGCCAGAAGATTTGCCAGTCATTCGCACCCAACGTTTTAGCCGCTTCTTCTTGATCCGAACCAGCTTCTTCCAAAACGGGAATCACTTCACGGGCGACAAAAGGCATCGTAATAAATGCGCTCGCCAATATCATTGCAGGCGCGGCAAAAATAATTTTTATGTTTGCTGCCGCTAGCAGCGACCCAAACCAACCATTGCGTCCATAGAGCAGCACGATCATCAGTCCAGCGACGACCGGGGATACGGCAAAGGGGATGTCTAAAAGGCTGATGAGAAAGGTTCGACCCCGAAATCGATGTCGTGCGACCACCCAGGCTGCACAGAGTCCAAACACGACATTCATCGGTACGACAATTAGGGCGATCAAGATAGTCAGCTTTACAGCATGAAGAAAGTTGGGTTCCGTCAGATTGTGTATAAAGGGGCCAATCCCTCCCTTAAATGCTTGCACAAAGACGTTGATGGCTGGAATGAACAGAATTACAGCTAAGTAAGCGATCGCTACCCCAATCAAAACAAATTTTACCCAGCTTTTTTCCTTCTGGATTGAGGAGACTTGAGGCGTTTTTGAATCTGGATTAAAAGACTTCCCTGCTACATTAGAGTTCATACCGTCGTCCCCACGCTTGCAAAAGATTAATTACGATTAGAACTAACAGCGAAATTACTAATAAGACGGTGCCAATCACCGTTGCGCCTGAATAGTCATATTGTTCCAATCGCTGAATAATCAAAACAGAGGCGATTAAGTCCTTAAAAGGTATATTCGCCGCCACAATTACGATCGAGCCATATTCTCCAACAGCACGCGCAAACCCCAACGCTACGCCCGTTAAAATTGCTGGCATTAAAGGTGGCAAAACAACCCGCCAAAAGGTCTGAAATTTAGAGGCTCCCAAAGACCAAGCGGCTTCTTCAATTTCATGCTCCATTTCTTGCAATACAGGCTGCAAGGTTCGCACCACAAATGGCAAGGAGATAAACACCATCGCGATCCCCACTCCCAATCGCGTGAATGCCACCTTAATCCCCAAAGGTGCTAGCAGGGAACCAATCCAACCGTTCTCGCTGTAGACCGTTGCCAGTGTCAAACCCGCGACTGAAGTAGGCAGCGCAAAAGGCAAATCAATGGCTGCATCAATGAACCGTTTGAATGGAAACTCATAGCGAACCAAAACCCAAGCAATCAAAACGCCAAACACCCCATTCAGCAGTGCCGCAATCAAGGCTGTGATGAAGGTGACATCGTAGGTCGCAAGAGCGACGGGACTGGTAGCAATCCTCCAAAAATCAATCGGTTTCTCTGTACTTGCTTTCAACAGAAGGGCGGACACGGGCAGGATGAGCATGAAGGTGAGATACCCCAAAGTAATCCGCCAAGGCCAGGACATACTGGTTATCTGGTGAAATGGGTTTTTCGACACAGAAGTTTGTTGAGGAGGAGCCGATACAGCCATAGGAAAGTATCCAGGATTATAAGGATGATGAAATTTGGTACTTGTTCTTGGTTTTACTGGTGGCTAATTGCTAATGAATCTTAATCTTTTGTTGGTTGATCATGATGCAATTAGCAATTAGCTCCTAGTCAGTCTTTATCTGCCACCAGCTTGAATTTTGTCAAAAATTGTTCCGTCATCAAAAAACTTCTTCTGGATCTCGTCCCAGCCCCCTAAATCTTGAGCGGTGAAGAGAGTTTTAACTGGGGTATACTGCTTCGCGACTTCTTCCCCTACTGTCGGATCAACGGGTCGGAATCCCACCTTGGCAAATTCTCGTTGGGCTTCTGGGGTATACAGAAACTTGACAAACGCTTCTGCAATTTCTCTTGTACCGTGTTTGTCAACGTTTTTGTCCACAACGGCGACAGGGCTATCGATGGAGATATTCGTATCGGGCACGACATAAGGCAGTTTCTGACCGTTTTGTCCAGCCAATATTACTTCGTTTTCATAGTTGATTAAAACATCTCCCTGCCCTTGCTTGAAAAAGACATCGCTGGCTTCGCGGGCGTCTCTCGGTAGCACGGGGACATTCTTGTAAACTTTAGTGACCAATTCTTGGGCTTTAGCATCATCACCGCCCGTTCTGGTCACAGAACCCCATAAACCTAAGAAGTTCCAGCGAGCGCCACCAGAAGTTTTGGGGTTAGCTGTAATGACTTGCACGCCATCTTTGGCTAAGTCTGCCCAGGTTTTAATTCCTTTAGGATTGCCCTCGCGAGTAACCAGTGCTGCAACAGATCTGGTGACAATTGCACCATTCGGTGCTTCTTTCTCCCAACCAGTTTCAATCAACCCGGCTTTCTCAATCTTCTCGGTATCAAGAGCGAGAGCCAGGTTTACAACGTCCGCCTCTAAACCATCGATTACAGCACGGGTTTGGGAGCCAGATCCACCATAGCTTTGGTTGAAGGTAACGTTTTGGTTGCGTTCCTGCTTCCACTTAGCGGTGAACTGGGGAATAATTTTTTCGTACGCGGCGCGAGTCACTGCGTAGGAGACGAGGGTTACTTGTGCATCGCCGGTTTTTGCCGCGGGACTAGCACTACCTGTAGCAGTAGTTGTCGGGGAATTAGAGTTACTGGGGGCGCAAGATGCGATCGCTACGCTTAAACTCATCCCCAACAGGAACATAGACACAAAACCCTTCCGGGAAGTGACCTTCAGCCATCTGGCTGTCTGTTGTTTCCACGGTTGAAGTGCCTTAAGCCGAGTAATTTGCCACAAACGCATGAACGCTCTCCTTTAATCCCCGGTACATCGGTCGGGATACCGTAATTCTGGGTACGAACATAGATTTTACAGCAACTAAGAACGTTTGTGTCTAGTTCCGCGAAATTTCAACCAGAGGTTTGGTTAAGAGGAAGGGGAGGGCGATCGCTGCTCTAGCCCAAATCAGCCGAGTAATTTATGAGACTCGTTTTTCTAAAATCGAATTGGGTATTAATACTGAAAGGACTGGATATTTAATTCAAAAATTGCTATTGTATACATTGGTTGCTGGTGTAGCTCAGGGGTAGAGCAGCTGATTTGTAATCAGCCGGTCGCAAGTTCAAATCTTGTCACCAGCTTTTTTGTGACGTTTGTGCCTTCTAGCTTCCTTGTGACTTTACCCATAACTTTGCCGCAACGGCAGGCTTATGCTTCCATCTAACAGTGGCAATATTATGGTTCCAGCTTTCACTAAAATTACTTCATTGGTGTAGATAGAGCTTGCTTCTCAGTTAGCGATTGACCTGCCCTAAAGCTAGAATTTGGTGGAATAATCTATGGGCTGCCCAAGCTATATAAACGCCTAATGCACCATAAGCAATAACTTTCAAAAAGTAATTTATAGATAATCGCGCGATCGCTACAAGTACACCTATAACAGCGACTTGGGTTTTGGAATCAAGCGGAATCCATCATGCCTTGGCACTTTAGAAAGTCTACGAAAACGGCTGGATGACTCAGGAGATAGAGCAATTAGTTAAAGATAAGCAAGGTCGCCAGTACCAAATGAAAGGCGATTATGACGATGAATCTGGGCTTCTTGTCGTCAAGCTGCAATATCAAAATCAGGAAGTTGGCCGGCTTCAATGCCTCCTAGAATATCCGCCAGGAGAAATGAAAATAGGCGACTTGATTATCTCCGATGATGATGATGTCGTGGAGATTCCAAGGTGGCGGAAAGTATTTAAACTCAAGCCCAGAAACTACCGCAACAAAGGACTCGGCACTCACCTTCTAAAGTTTGCGCTTAATTTCGCTCGCCAGAAGGGGATGAGACGCATCTACGGTTGCTTAACTCATAAAGATATCGCCACCACTCCAGGTCTTATCAACTGGTACAAAAAGCACGGGTTTGAGCTAGAGTCGCCTGCGCCAAAAGACCCTTCTACGACAGCGCATAGAATATCTCAACAGCTTTGAGCGAGTGGGGCGATGGTTCCAGCAAAAGCGAACGGACTTCTTCGGCGCAACGCGATCGCTCTTTTGCATCGAAAATTTCACGGTTTGGCAGAGATCCCGTGCGCCAACAATCACTAGCAGGCCTTGTAGCCTAGCCTATAACCAACTTTTCCCCTTTGCACCGCCAAGCCACCTTGAATTTAAAGAAGGTTAACTTATATGGAAAGAAATAAAATACTAATTGCAACAAAGACTTATCCTTCAATAAGCACCAAATACAAAGAAACTGTTTGTACGGCTGGAATCTTATTGGATGACGACGAAAATCCTAAAAGTTGGATTCGCATTTATCCTATTCGTTTCCGCGAGCTAGAAGTCGATAAAAAATTTCCTAGATGGAGTATTATCAGCGCTCGAATAGAAAAAAATGATAAGGATGCTAGACCTGAAAGTTATAGGATAGATGATGATTCTATAAGTGTCCTTAGAAAAGTCGGGACGGAGAATAATTGGGGAAAAATAAAATCTTTCATTTTCCCTTTTCAGTTTGATTCCATCAATAGTATTAAAAAACAAAATAAAACTCTAGGTTTAATTAAGCCTAAAAATATAAGTAAATATTTTTGCAAGCCAGTAGAACGTGAATGGAGCGATAAGCAGCAAGCCGTGCAGGATCAGCTCGAGTTGCTCGATTTACTAGAACCAAGCAATCCATTGTCAACATTAGAGAAAATTCCTTATAAGTTTGGATATGAATTTACAGATAATGATGACGTTAAACACAAATATACAATCACCGACTGGGAAATCATGCAGTTGTACAGAAATTGTAGAGAACGCTCAAAATTAGCTGATTTATACTCTAAGGAGAATGAAGCATTGGAGAAAGTTAGGCAAAAACTCGAAAGCAGCTTTATGTATGATAAAGAGCTTTATTTTATTGTTGGGAATTTAAAAAGCCATCCCCAGAATTTTATGATTATTGGTTTAGTGTACCCACCTATAGTAAAATATGAACAGCTCAGTTTTTTCTGAATAAAAATGGCTATTATTGCTACAGAAGATGATTCTAAAACTATTTCTAATATGGATAGACTCATCCTGACTTTTGGTTATGGAAATAGAACAAACCACGAAGTTTTTTTAGATTACTTACATGAATTTAATGTCACTTGTGTAATAGACGTTAGATTAAGCCCTCGTGCTTGGAGTCGTCAATGGTACAAAGAGCAGATAGAAAAAATTTGTAGTTATAAAAAAATTAAGTATTTATCAAAAGAATCTCTAGGTAATACATCTGGTAAAAGTAACTGGATTCCTCCTGATTATGATAAAGCGCGTGAAACACTAATAGAAATTTCAAAGCTTGCTGAAGTCGGCACGATTTTACTATTGTGTGCTGAGATGGACTCATCTAAATGTCATAGAGTAGATGTTGCTTGCGAACTACAGAAGCTTGTTGATGTTCCAATTAAACATTTGAAGTAAACTAAAAAAGCACCGCCTCAATTAAAAACCTTCAAGCGTTACATCGAAAATTTCGTAGTGGAACACTCTCTAAAGCGTCAACTCTTACGGAATCAACAAAGAAGTGTTTTAACGCAAATCCTTGGCTCAAGTCTTGGCTCAAAAGTTGAATTCGCAAACAACTCGACCAGTTTGTTTGTCTACGCGATGCTATGGAGTATGTTCTATACTTAGCGTCCTAACCGCCCTGGCTGTTGCTATACTTCCACACTGCCTTGAAACACAAACTGAAAGTTTCTGCTTTCCGTAGTTTTACAATGCGTAGTTTAAACAAGCATTTCAGCAAAACTTCATCAAAACTTCATCTTTTGAGAGAAAAGAGGCTGCTAATTAAAGAATTTGTAAAGATAGACTCTGACCGAAAACCGTAGTGATAGTTCCTCCGTACAGTACACAGTCATTGTCAATCACCGTTAAAACTAAGCATATTTGCGTAGTTTTAGTTACTTGTTGAGCTTGGCTGACAAAACTAGAAAAAATTAGCAGTCGGAGAACTACCCATGAAACTAATTAAGCTTGGTACAGCGATCGCTGCATTAACTGTAGCTACGATGTTCGATCTGCTCGGCGTTGCCAAACCCGCAGAGGCAGCGACCATGAAGCTGATTGGTCTGAACGACGATAACAGCCTGGTTTTCTTTAACCGCAAACTTTCCAAGATTTCTAGCACCGTAAAGATTGCAGGGGTTGATGGGACTGTGCTAGGGATTGACTTTCGACCAGCCGATGGTCTCCTCTACGGTGTCACAGACAAAAACGGTATTTATACGATTGACACCACCACAGGTGCTGCGACTTTGGTAAGTAACCTCAGCGCTCCCTTCTCTGGAGGAGTCACGTCAGGATTTGACTTCAATCCAGTACCTGACCGCCTGCGGCTTGTTGGTAGCAATGACCAAAACCTTCGCATAAACGTGGACACTGGTGCAGTGATTACTGATGGAACCTTAAACTATGCATCTGGCGATCCCAACTTCGGAGCTAACCCCAATATTACCGCTGCGGCCTACACTAATTCGTTTGCTGGGACAACCACAACCGCGCTGTACGGAATTGACTTTGCTCTCGACACATTGGTTCAGCAGAACCCGCCCAATGCTGGCATTCTGAACACGATTGGCTCCCTAGGTGTTGATTTCGGCGAAACTGGAGGATTTGACATTGTAACGACCAAGAAGGGAGGTAGCATTGTCAATAATGCCTTCGCAGCTTCTGGCTCGAACATTTACAGCATCAACTTGGGCACAGGTGCTGCTACGACACTAGGCACTTTCAGTGGCGGCGGCAATATTGTTGGTCTTGCTGCCACTTCCGTCCCGGAGCCTGGTACTGTAGGTTCTTTGATCGGTTTCGGTGCGCTTGCCCTACTAAGTCGCAGCCGTCGTCGCGTCAAGTCGGCTAATTAATTATAGTTTTCAGATTTCATCTTGTGCCCTTGTGCTTTTTGGGCTTTCAGTAAGGTGGGTATTGCCCACCTTACTGAACTTAGAAATCTACAGTTAATGGCGCACGAGGGAAGGGGATCACATCCCGAATATTGCCCATTCCGGTCATAAATTGTACTAAGCGCTCAAACCCTAAACCGAAGCCAGCGTGAGGAACTGTGCCATAGCGCCGTAGATCGAGATACCACCAATAATCTGCTGGATTTAGCCCTTGAGCTTGTATTCTTCGCTCTAGCACGTCTAGGCGTTCTTCCCGCTGCGATCCCCCAATAATTTCGCCAATTTTAGGAGCCAATATATCCATTGCGCGGACGGTTTTTTCATCGTCGCTCAAGCGCATATAGAAGGCTTTGATTTCTGTTGGGTAGTCAGTAAGGATAACAGGTTTTTTGAAGACTTCTTCAGCCAGATAGCGTTCGTGTTCTGACTGCAAATCCAAGCCCCATTTGACGGGATACTCGAATTTTTTATCGGCTTTTTCCAAAAGCGCGATCGCATCCGTGTAAGTCAACCGTTCAAACTCGTTGTTAATGATATTGTCCGCTGTAGCGAGAACGGAGTTATCAATTCGCTGGTTAAAAAACTCCATGTCTTCAGGACACGTCTCCAGCACATACTTGAAAACGTGCTTCAGGAAGGCTTCTGCTAAGTCCATATTGCCTTCTAAATCGCAGAAAGCCATTTCTGGTTCTACCATCCAAAATTCTGCCAAGTGGCGAGAAGTATTGGAATTTTCTGCTCGGAAGGTGGGGCCAAAAGTATAAACATTGCTGAATGCCATCGCCATGACTTCAGCTTCCAGTTGTCCGCTGACGGTGAGATAGGCAGGGCGTCCAAAAAAGTCTTTGCTGTAATCAATCTCCTGGGCGTTTGTGCGGGGGATGTCCTTTAGATTGAGGTTGGTGACGGTAAACATCTCTCCCGCCCCTTCACAGTCGCTAGCGCTGATAATCGGGGTATGAACCCAGAGGAATCCTCGCTCTTGAAAGAACTGGTGGATCGCATAGGAACAGGCATTGCGGACGCGGAAGACGGCACCAAAGGAATTAGTGCGCGATCGCAAATGTCCAATTGTTCGCAAAAACTCAAATGAGTGACGTTTCTTTTGCAACGGATAGGTTTCGGGATCGGCTTCCCCGTACACTTTCACCGTTTCTGCCTTCAGCTCAATCCGCTGTCCTTTTGCCGGAGACTCTACCAGCACACCCGCAACTTCTACAGAAGCACCCGTGTTCAGCTGCTTGATGATGTTTCCATAATCTGACAAATCCGGATTGAGTACAACTTGGAGATTAGCCATTGATGAGCCATCGTTGACTTCAACAAAGGCACATTCTTTCAATTCTCGCTTCGTTCGTACCCAGCCTTTGATCGTCAGCGGCTCATCTGGCTGACCATTTCGCAATATGTCTGCAATCCGTCGAGTCACCATGTTGTTATCTGTTGTTATCTGCTAAGTGAAGGTTTCGATAGTTAAAGGGTTGAAAATTGAGGGTTGAAGCTTTAACTTTCAACTTGCCACCTTTTCAACCTGCTAACCCCTACCCAGCGCAGGACTTCAAGATCCAGCCTACAACAATGCCAAGTCCTGCAAAGCGGACAGCTTGCCAAAAAGGTTCTTTTAAACTGTCCCAAGAAAATAGACGACTTTCTAAGTTAAGTTCTATAGTATCCAGCTCTTCTTTGATGCGCCGCAGCTCGACTTGAAGTTGTCGCTGCTGTGAAAGCTTTTGTTCCTTTTTTATCTCGTCTAATCGTTCCTGTAGTTCTGCTTGCCGTTGCTTGTCTTGCTGCACTTGGGCGTAGCGTTCTTTGAGATCGGCAAGCGAAGTCTCAACTTCCAACAGCGATCGCTCAAATTGCTCTTGATCCCCAAGTGGGGAAGGTGATGGATCTGATCCTTTTGGACGGCGCGGCATACAGTAGAGTAGGGATAAATGCGAGTCTATCTTCAGTATGTCTCAACCGACCCAGCTTTCTAAAACCTCTGACTTGAACGAACTGAGTACCCTGGAACTCGCTCAAGCTCTGGCAGAACGCTTGAGTATTCAACCGAATGATTGGCATCGGCTCAAGTCTAACCGCAAAGTTCGTGCTGGCGAACAAGCCATCGCCGCATTGGTATTTCTCCTGAAAGATCAACCGGAAGAAGCGTTGGTGCGCTTTCAGCAGGCTTCTGGCTGGCTGGACAAGTCTATCTCAGCACCGCCTTGCCCAACTCATGGACACAACCGTTAGAAAAGCAGGGGTTGCCGGAAGCGATTTTTGACTTGCTTGCAGAGTCTGAGTTCCGTTCCCTGGTGGTTCCAGTGGACTTGATCGAAGATTTGGTGGAGGATACACATCCCTCTGCCGCTTTCTGCTTCGTCGTCAGGGAGATGTTGTTCGGGGTCAGAATGGCAATCACAGGGGGGAGAAAAGCCCGTTCCTTCGTCTGAAATTACCCACCAGTATTGTCCTTCTACCATCGAAAAGCGGACGGACACGGTCTTACTGGGATCGAGCTTATTGCCGTGTTTTGCTGCATTGACTAGCGCCTCTTGCAGCCCTAACCGAATTTCTGCTTGCCACCGAGATGGAATCTGAGCTAAGAGAAGATCCAGGACGGGACAAAGGTAGAGGGTAGAAGCGAAGCTTATCGTGCCCCAAGTTCGCCTTACCGGACGCTGTGAGATAGCAATCACTCAAAAAACCTCTAGACTTTCATTCAATAGAATTAACAGTCAGATGCCGAAGGGTATGCGCGTAGCGCTATACAGCTTTGATACGAGTAGTTTTGGACCCATCTTATGCGTACAACATCCTTTACGTACAACATCTCTTGCGTACAATCAGGGGAATCACGTAGATTCGAGATGATGTCCAGGCTTAAGTACACCTATCGCCAAGCATTAATCATTGCGTATTTGTCCGGTACTCTCTTTTTTTAATCGAGGATACCAACTACATTTTTCCGTTAGATTACTTGGCAAATTGCTAGCTTTCTGACGGATACGAATAACTTGCTAACTTCTGACCTCTAGAGGAGTGCTTTCTATCCTAAAAGTTGTAGGATAAACCACTTTCTCTATTGTAACAAAATCTTCTAAAAAAGCCACCCCGAACCTCAGTCAAGTACACTACAGAGGGCCGTCATTGCCGTACAAGAACGGCGGCACATTCAACGTGAGACGTTTGGGGAAAGAAGTCAGCAGGTTGTACGCGGGTTAGCTTATAGCCACCCGATTGACACAATAATTTGAGATCGCGAGCTAGGGTAGCGGGTTTACAACTAACGTAGACAATCCGACTCGGCTGAATTTCTAAAAGGGTTTCTAAGACATCGCGACCGTCCTTCGGACGCCCTAAGCTGACGCATCCCTGCCGCGGGGGATCGAGCAATACAATATCCGGCTTCACCTCCAGCGTGGGCAATAACGTCTCTACCGTTCCCGTATAAAACTTTACATTCGTGATGTTATTCAATTGGGCATTGAGAGTCGCTTGCTCGACTGCTTCTGGCTGCATCTCCAAGCCAATTGCCTGCTTTACCTTCTGCGCCAACGGCAAGGTTAACGTGCCAATGCCGCAGTAGGCATCTACTAGCACCTCATTGCCTTGCAGATCCAGTTCATCAGCGATCGCCTGTAACAGCGCTTCAGCTTGCTCTGTATAAACTTGAAAAAAGGTGTCGGGACGCACTTGGAACTGTAAACCCGCGAATTCCTCAAGCAAGTAAGGTTGTCCGGCGATACAGCGGGTTTCCCTGCCAAAAATTGCATTGGTGCGATCGGGATTGCAGTTCAGCGAGACGCCCACTAGCTGGGGGTACCGAGTTAACCACTCCTGAGCTTGAGCATCGATCCCGGCAAGATTCCAATCTTTGACGACCAAGGTTAGCAATATTTCGCCCGTGCGTCGCCCAATCCGCAGCCCCAAATGACGGATTTTCCCTCGGTGAAGTTTTTCGTCATAAATTCCCCAACCCCGCTCCTGGATGTCTTGCTTGACTTCTGCCAGCAAGGGATTCAGACGCGAGTCTTGAACCGGGCATTGATTCAAATTAATCAGGTGGTGGCTGCCTTTTTGGTAGTAACCTGCTTGTACTTGACCAGTGGATGACCGTTTTACTGGATAGGTGGCTTTGTTGCGATAGCCTAAAGGATCGGCAACTGCCAGGACGGGATCGACCGTTGGCTGGGCGATCCCGCCAATGCGTTCTAGGGCTTGGATCACCTGATTTCTCTTGGCTTCTAGCTGGTGTTGGTAGTCAATATGCTGCCACTGACAGCCCCCGCACTTATCTGCCACAATGCAGGATGGACGGATGCGATCGCTAGATGCTTCCAAAATCTCGTCTAATTTGCCGTGGGCATATTGAGGTTTGACTCGCACTAAGCGCACGCGAACGCGATCGCCCGGAACCGTATCCGGGACAAAAACTACCCGACCTCCCAAACGACCCACTCCGTCACCGCTGTCACTAAGATCGCTGATGATTATTTCCACCAGTTGACCTTGTTGCCAAAGGTCTTCACCCGCCTCGCTAGAACCTGTATTTAGTGATTTTGTTAGTGACATATTATCTCTGTCTCTTTATTTGTGTCCCACGGACTCGTTAAACTACGAATGATATTCTGAATCATCCCGATAATCATGAGTGTAGTTAGCCAAGTTATTCTCAAAGCAGACGACGAACTTCGTTACCCCAGTAGTGGCGAACTCAACAGCATCAAAGACTTTTTGCAAACTGGCGCACAGCGGGTGCGTATCGCCAACACGCTGGCTGAAAATGAGAAAAAAATTGTTCAAGAAGCCAGTAAGCAGCTCTGGCAAAAACGCCCGGACTTCATTGCGCCAGGGGGAAATGCCTACGGGGAGCGGCAACGGGCGCTGTGCCTGCGGGATTACGGCTGGTACTTGCGTCTAATTACCTACGGAGTTCTGTCCGGTGACAAGGAACCGATTGAAAAAATTGGTTTGATTGGCGTGCGGGAAATGTACAATTCCCTCGGCGTTCCTGTCCCAGGCATGGCTGAATCTATCCGTTGCTTGAAAAAAGCCTCCCTCGACTTACTTAGCGAGGACGATGCAATAGCCGCGGCTCCTTATTTCGACTACATTATTCAAGCCATGTCCTGATTCTATCGCTATCAAACAGAACATGCGAGCGCGGGTGAAGAAGAAAGATTCTTCTTCACTTCTTGTCTTTATGCTTGTAGCGACATGCTTGTAACGACAAAAAACCGACAGTCTCTCTATAGAATCTGTCGGCTGGTCGTGTGTTCCCTATTGATGACTCGGCTAGAGTTCAGTCGTCTCTTAGTATGACCACTCAGCCATACAGGGAGAACGATATCAATCATCTTCTTCTGTGATTGCGATCGCACAAGAAGATCGCTTACGAATGCGTAGGACAAAGTTGCAGGCGCAGTAGTATCTTGCGCGATCGCCCAAAAGACAAAAATCTCCCCAGCCTAAAAAAAGCCTAAAAAGGAGACCATAGTTTGCTAGCTCAGTGTAGACTCTTGGTACAAGATTGATACGCCAAAGGGAGCGCAACGAATGGAATGTCTTTCCTGAAAAGATTGCCTAGGGCAACCCTGGCGTTGCTTCTGGGTACTTATTGCGTATACGGCTGGTTGTTTTCCTTTACATATACCTGGGAGATTTTGCTGTTAGAGATAGGAGTAGCCTTGTTGATAGCTTTGGTTTTAACGGCTCCTATCAGGCTCTTAAGAATCTTTTTTGCCCGTTGGATGAATTCCGATACTAGAGCCTTCCTTTCAGTCATAACCGGAGCTTTGGCTGGGGTCTTCATCCTCACCTGGATTAATATTTTTGCCAATATTTTTGTTCTACTCTCAGCAGGTGCCCTAGCTAGACTAGACCTTCAAACTGCTAAATTCAATGCACTGCAAGCTTTTTGGATTCTCGTTGCCGTATCTTGGAGCGGGTTTGGTTTAGGCTTGATACTAAATCGTTTGTTGCTACATCCATCTTTTTAGCCAACGCCTCCATCAGCTTCTGTCTTGCGTTTAGTAGGCACAACACCATAGATTGCAGCCTATTGCGCCTTTAATTTCTCTCAATGGACACTGTAAATACCGTCACACAGGGCGAGTCAATGGGTGCTAGATTTCTGGAAACTAGAGTAAGCGTTTAACTGTCCTCTTGCTCTACAGCAGTCTTGCTGTGGGGCAGTTTTGTTTTTAGCTGCAAGCACAAGAAAAAGAGGCCCGATCGCGCCTCTTCTCGTAAAGTCTTCTTGCGTGGGGTCCCTTAATCTTGCTCCGGTAGCTGAACCTGCACTCCCCCTTCTGGCGTAATAATGACTTTACCACCCAGCACCTCAATGCGACTGATAGCAATCTTGCGCGTGCGATCGTCAACCGCATTTTGTAAAATCATTGTCCAAGCACCCACTTGAGCCGACTTACTATTAGGGTTGCGAGCTAAAAATTGTGCAGTCTGACGAGAAATAGCTGCTACATTCTTGCTTTCTGGATCTTCATAAACACTCGCCCACTCCGCTGCCTTTTCAAAGGATTTCCTAGCAGCTTGGGCATCTCCTAAAAACAATAATTCATCAGTCCCTTTATAACGCCAGACATAATAAGACCTTGGTAGAGCTTTAGGAGAAAGTGAATGTAATCCTTTCTGCATAAGAGCAACAGATTTTTCTGGCATCCCTGCATACATAGAGATGCTGGTAGAAAGAACCAGATATGCTTGTAAAAAACGCGGATCTCGATCCACAATTATTTCAAAGTATTCTGGACTGAGGTTATACCCTGTCTCTTCGCGTGCTGTATCATCACCAAAATAAGACAGAAAACCGAGCATTACCCAGTCCGCAAAAATATTATAAAAACCAAAAGAGGGAGTTTTTTGTAGCAGATTGAGACGTAATCTTTCGGTGTCTACTTCTCTATTGAGATTTTGCTGCGACGTAGTTTTGGCTCCGATACGCAGTCGGTTTAATTGGGATACCTGTAAAACTCCAATTGCTAAAACACACGCCAGAGTTACACAAAACGTAACTATCGAGCGACTTAAGTTTTGATGAAATTTGGAAAGCATTTGTATTCGCCGCCTCTCAAGCAAGATAAAGTCTATGAACGGTCAGCCTCTCAAACACTAGTTGTTTTTGACTCGTGGCTGGGTTACAGTTGATGATGTTGAAGTCGGTGATTGATCGCCTGATGGGTTTTTGCCTCACTCATGCCTTCTAGACTGAACGGTTTTACCCTTGACAATCCTCATTGTTTGTTAAATATTGTTAAGTCCACCTTAAAACACGTAGTTGCCAAGTGAGAAAGTTTGAGCAGAGGTGATTGTTACCATAAAATGATTTAGTAACTACTACATAGCTCCTTTTCTACTTCCAGTCAGTACCCTTCAAGAAGAAGCTGAGAAAGGCCCCTTTAATCTAGCTAGGGTTGAAAGAAGGCTACTTCCTAACAAATCCTGAATAAATCTTGAATTTAGCTTTATTTGAAATAACTTGTCCCTCTTTAGCACCACTAGATACACTAATCGCGAACATTAAAATTATAATTTTCAATTTGTAACCTTAATCCACCAAAACGTAAATTTTTATTATGTCATTTTTTCTTTCCAGCTTAAAAAGCAGCGGTCATTTAGAGCAAGTTCATATGACTGTAGGGATTGTTGGCTCTCGCAAAATAGTAAGGGAAGATGATTATGCAAGTCAAGGTTGGCATATATTTGCGCCTAATCTTACTATTTATGGATTTGATGCTGATGCAGAAAGTTGTGATGCAATGAACTCGGAGATTGAAGCTCGACAAGTCAGTTGGAATGAAAAACATATCCCACAAGTTCTTTGGAATTCAGTTGGGGAGGCTACCCTCTACGTAACTAATTTTACTGGTAGCAGCTCATTATATCCTCCAAACGAATCTTACCTAAAGCGCTTTGCTGGATATCTAGAGTGGCACCAATTAGTTACTACAGTGGAAGTTGACACAATAACTTTAGATGCTTTTTGCGAATCTGAACAAATTGAGGAAATGGATTTTTTACAGGTTGATGTTCAGGGAGCCGATCTCCAGGTTTTAGAAGGAGCCAGTAAAATTATAGAGCGCAGTATACTGGGTATTTTAACTGAGGTCGAATTTATTTCTTTGTATAGGAATCAGCCTCTTTTTAGTGATATAGATACTTATTTAAGAAACAAAGATTTTACACTTTTCGATCTGGCTATCAGCACTGGACGTGGAGTTCGGACGGATTCACCAATTGTATCAGAAACTCACCCCGGTTCTTTGATTTGGGCAGATGCTTTTTACTTTCGTGACTTAATTCGAGAAGACTTGAATACACACTTAAAGACACCTGAGCGAATTTTAAAACTAGCTTGTATTGCTGATATTATGAATTTTGCTGATTATGCTTTAGAACTATTGGAGTATTTGACACTGAATTACGGCGAAGACGGAAAATATAACTTTGCTGACAATATAATAGAGAGTCTAGCTCAAGTTCCAGAGTTAGTAGCACAAGGGCTAGATTCCCTACCTATTGTTGCTAGAATTAGCAAATATACTAGTGGTAAACATCCTTGAAAACATATAAGAAATAGAAACTGGTCTCGTTTTCTTAGCCGAAAAGTAATTTACTAATTTTATGAAGTGTAGAATCTGTGAATCAAACTCTATAAAAATCGCCAATGCTAAAATAATGCAAAAGTATGACATTGATTATTTTCAATGTTCAAATTGCAGTTTTGTTCAAACGGAGGAACCTTATTGGCTTGAAGAAGCATACTCTGAAGCTATAGCTAGTAGTGATGTTGGGCTATTATTCAGAAACATCAACTTGTCCAAAGTATCAAGTAATATAATTGTTAACCATTTTAACCATGAGGATAAATTTCTAGATTATGGAGGCGGATATGGTGTATTTGTTCGGTTAATGAGAGACTTAGGAATTGATTTTTATTGGTATGATAAATTTTGCCAGAATATATTTTCTCAAGGCTTTGAAGCTGAAAATCAAGAAAACAATTGCTATGAATTAGTCACAGCATTTGAAGTATTTGAGCATTTGGTAGAGCCAATTGCTGAAATAGAGCAGATATTGAAATTTTCTAGAAATATTTTATTTAGCACTGAATTGTTACCAGCAAGTAATCCTAAGCCTAACGAATGGTGGTACTATTCGCTTGACGAAGGTCAGCATATTTCCCTATACACGGGTAAAGCACTGTCTATAGTTGCTGAAAATTTCGGTTTAAATTTATATTCAGATGGCTCATCCTTGCATCTCCTAACAGAAAAAACCTTGAGCCAAAATTGGCTTACTAGCTTGTATGGTGATGAGCAACAGAATTTTCAAAAAAAATCACTACTTCAAAGAGATTATTTAAAAGCTATTGGTAAGCTGGATGATGATAATAATAATAAGGAGGTTAAAACTACTGAGGAAGATAATAATGCTGTTTTTGTAGCAGGGACAAAAGAAGTAAAAATTGCTATTGATGGGGTATTTTTCCAACTGTATAAAACTGGGATAGCTCGCGTCTGGAAATCGTTGCTTGAAGAATGGACAAAAAATGGTTTTGCCCAATATATTGTAGTTATTGACAGAGCTGGAACTGCTCCTAAAATTCCTGGTGTTCTATATCGCCCTGTACCAGCTTATGACTACAGCACAACGGATGCTGACCGGGCAATGTTGCAGCAAGTATGTGATGAGGAGGGTGCTGACTTATTTATTTCAACATACTACACAACCCCATTGTCAACACCCTCTGTCTTTATGGCGTATGACATGATTCCAGAAGTCATGGAATGGGATTTTAACAATCCTATGTGGCAAGAAAAGCATTATGCCATCCAACAGGCTTCTGCTTATATAGCTATTTCAGAAAATACAGCCCGTGACTTGGTAAAGTTTTTCCCGCATATTGCTAGGGAATCGGTAACTGTAGCTCATTGTGGAGTTACAATAAATTTTTCACCAGCAAGCATTCCAGAAGTTAATAATTTAAGAACAAAGTACGGCATCTCCAAACCATACTTTATTTTGGTCGGTATAGGCGGTTATAAAAATACAATTTTATTCTTAAAGGCTTTTGCTCAACTTCATAGTAGACAAGGCTTTGATATTGTTTGTACGGGTAGTGGAGCTTTACTGGGCGACCAGTTTAGAACCTATACTTCAGGTAGCGTTGTCCATATGCTACAACTGAGTGATGAAGAGTTGAGAGTAGCTTATTCCGGTGCTGTTGCACTGGTTTATCCGTCTAAATATGAAGGGTTCGGGCTACCTATTGTGGAAGCAATGGCTTGTGGTTGTCCAGTCATTACTTGTCCCAATGCGTCTATTCCTGAAGTTGCAGGGGAAGCGGCATTATACGTAAATGACGAGGATATTAATGGGCTAACAAATGCCCTTTGTGAAGTTCAAAAACCGGAAGTACGCCGCTCATTAATATCAGCGGGAATGGAACAAGCGAAAAAATTTTCTTGGGAAACAATGGCCAGAACAATTAGTTCTGGCTTAATTGAAGCTACTCTCTTGCTTTTAAAGCTGAAAGACATCAATTTAATTGTTTTTCCAGATTGGTCTCAACCAGAAGAATCTCTAAGCATAGACTTAGAAACAGTTATAAAGGCGATCGTAACTCACCCACAAAAAAGTCAGATGGCGTTACTTGTAGAAACTGCCAATATTTCTGAGGAGGAAGCCAATCTTATTTTATCCAGTGTAGCGATGAATCTTATTATGCAAGAAGATTTAGATGTGACTGAGGAACCAGAAATTTCCCTGACTGGGAAATTAGGAGAAATACACTGGAAAGCTCTGTTGCCTCGAATTTATGCTCGAATTGTTATGCAAAACGAAAATCAACAGGCGATCGCAGTAGTGAAAGCAGAAAACATTCCAACCTGCAATCTTAACAGCTTCAGCCAGAAGCGAATTGTTCAGCTCGAAACGGGCGGATGGAACCTTCAGTAGACACCGGTCTGCTTTGTTGGCTCTTCAGGCTATCCACCAGCTTCAACATATTTTTGCCACATCTGCTCATATGCCTTCTCCATCTCACGAGTAAACTGTTTGGCATTCCACAGGGGGGATGTCTGCCTTGATTGCCGCAGTTTCCAAGCGATTTGTTGCCGCAAAGCGGGGTCTTTACCCAAGCGAACACCCCACTCGACATATTCATCATCAGTCCACGCAATACCTTCTGTTACACCCACATTCGTCATCATTGTGTAGCTGTTGCGAGCCGCAAATTGCTGACCAACTCGCGTCACCAAGGGAATACCCATCCAGAGTGTTTCTAGGGTCGTGGTGGCTCCATTGTAGGGATAAGTATCCAGTACAACATCAGCAATCTCCAGATTAGCTCGGTGAGTTGCTTCTAATGCCACCTCTGGTAGAAATCGCAGGCGATCGCAATTCACCCCCTCTTCTTCTGCAATCTGGTTAAAAAAGTTTTTAATTGACTCTTGATCAGCCAGACCTTTAATCAAGAAGTAGCTATTGGGTACTTCCTTGAGAATCTTCATTTGCAGTTGTGCCGTATCGCGATGACGCTTGTATCCGCCTTGAGCCGTGAGATACACCACCGCATCGCTGGGAATATTAAGCATATCCCGACGCAAAGTCGGTACGCCCACTTCAAAACCATCTACTGCTATATATGTCTGTGGCAATCGCCAGATTTTCTCAGTGTAGTAATCCTGAGCCGAGTCTGGTAAAACGTAGGGATCAGCAATAAAGTAATCAATAGCTGGTAAACCTGAAGCATCCCAGCCCAGCCACGTGACTTGAACTGGTGCAGGCTTTAATGCCATGACTTCACAGCTGATATCTAACGTGATGCTATCAAGATCCACTAAGATATCTATTTCATCTTGATAAATTTGCTCAGCAATCTCTAGACCATCCATCTCTAATTTGTGAGCATGGGAAACCTGTTCAACGTACCATTCTTGTAAATAGTCGTTTATCTGTCTATAGTTAACAAAATAGGCATTAATTTCAAAGCGATCGCGATCGTGATGCTCAAAGGGCCATCTTGCCAGCCAACCAACCGAGTGCCTTCCTAAGCAATGAGATAAGTAGCCAATTTTGAGAGGTTTGGTAGTTGTACCGCTTCCCCCACTTGATAAGCGTTGTTGACGATATTGCTCTGCTTGCTCTTTTGCATAATGTTGAACATTGGACTGAAAAATATGAGAAACTTGATTTTGAATAAAACGATTATTTTTTAAGTCATCTCTGTAATACGGCAAAAAAAATGTGGGTGTAGATAGACGAAGGGTGGTGATTTGATCGAGCAACATCGGTGGTTCTTCTATCAGCGCCAACAACAACGATTCCTGCTGATGGAAGACAGAAAGAGCTTCTTGCCAATATCCTCCTGCACCCATCAGCCCTTGCAAAATCAGCTGAATGGCAAAAATTTTATCTGGCAACGTTTGCATTAATGAATAACATAACTTAGCTGTTTTTATACACTCCTCATATTGACCAGCCTTCTTATAAAATGCAGCCAGATGCCTTAAAACTTCTTGATCTTCGCCATCTAAACGTAAACATAATTCTGCCAATCGTGCTGCCAGTCCAGGTTGCTTTGTAGAGTAAGCGATTTTGATAGATGCAGGTAGTATTACACTCATGAAAGCTTGAGACTCATGAATATAAGGAAGACTAGCTTCCGCGAAGTTCAGTAGTGACGGTTCCAGTGGCGCGTAATCTAAGGTATTTTGCAATACTTGTAGCAATAAATCAGGGTTAACTTCTATTCCTTGACCTGACTTGAGTACATCAAGGAGTCCTAGGGAAGTTAAGTCTTCTCCAGTAAACCTCTTCATTTGAATAGAAAGTTGAATAATCTGCAATAGATTATTTACATCACCGGGACTTATTTCCTCTATATGGTGTCGGAGCGCCCAAGCCACTGAGTAGTCGGCAAGAGCCTCTCGCCGTTCTGCTTCTGATTGCAGAACTTGTATCAGTTCCTTTGTCCACAGTTCGACTTGTTCCGGCTCACCTTCTGCCATTGCTAGCATCCAGGTCATTTGGGCTTCTGCTTCCTGTTCCTGCAACAGTAACAGCATACCCAAATACCAGTAATGTAACTTGATGTCCGGTTCTATCTCAATTGCCTGTTCGTATAGGCTCGCGGCTTTAGTATATTTTCCTTGAATTAAATACTGACAGGCTTGCTGCTGCCAGTTAGCTAGATTAATCAAAGGGCCTTCAGTAGTCATAGGAAATAATCTTTTGTGTTATTCAAGGATTCAAATCATTCTTTCAAGCGTAGGTAGCTTACAAAACAAAGTGGGTAGAACGCTCTACCCACTTTAGCCAAATGTTTAACTTGGCTCTATTAAAACTACTACAACAAGAATTTCTTTTCTACTTAACCTAGAATTTACCTAAGTTGTCATAACCACCATTGGCAGCGGGACAGGTTGGTTGAGCGCCAGCAGCGACAGGACCGACGATATCACCAGGAGCAGCAGTAGGGCCACCTTGGATAGCAGCCTTTTTGCCTTCACACAATATTGCCAGTGTGGTTGCCTCACCTGTACCTTGTGTGGTTCCTACAACTACGCCACCTACATACGCTTTGATTGGGGCACCCGCTCCCGCTACCTGGGAGCCTTGGTTGGTCACCGCTTTGGCTCCAAGACCACCACCTTTGATTCGGTATACATAATTTGTGGTCTGAGTAGCGATGCCAAGACCTAAGTTAGCAAAATCTGTTGGCTGTTCACCAACAAAGGCATTTTTCTCCAGGTAGTAGGCTTGCTGAGACCGATTCATAGAACCAACATAGCTCTTAGCTTCTGACTGCTTAGCTTTGTTAGCTTGGTTTAGGAAGGAAGGGAGAGCAATGGCAGCCAAAATGCCGATGATGATAATAACAACGAGTAGTTCAATCAGCGTGAAACCTTCGTCCTGTCTTTTTTGGTTCAGGTGTTGCAGGAACTTAGCTTTTAGTTCAGTCTTCATGAGGGGTCTCTCCTTGGGGTGCGGGATGCTTAACTTCTATCTGTTGGATTTAACTTACCCACTTCCGTTCGCTTTCATATCACCCTCGCCAAAAAAATTTTAGGGATACATCCGAGTGTCCTCAAAACCGGCACTCCAACAGCACGTAACCAAGGCTCTCTAGCCGAGTCAGTAGATGTTTGACTATCTCAAAAGCCTCTCCCTCATCCGTAGGCTCTAAGGTAACAGGATGAACAGGTCTGACTTGCTTCCAGCGTTCCACCAGAGACATCATCGACTGAGACTCGTTCAACAAAGGTAGCAGGCATACAGCACTTGAGCTGTCTATATTGACAAATCCCTCATGAATGGGGAGATGCCGACTAATTTCAAACATTCTTAGCTCTGAAATGCAGGCTACAAGGTCTTCTTTAAACTTCGGGGTTTTCAACTGAGGATGCAGATGTACTCGCGCTTCTTGCCAGTCAGCGGTCGTCCACTCAGAAATCGGTACAACAGGCTTGGCTTGGTTTAAATGACCGCACCAGAGGTCAAGCAAACGATGGACAGGATGTAGAAGTTCAAACAAATGCAGTTGCTCTTCCATAGAAGTTTCTGGTAGAGCTAATGCCAAAAATGCAGGCAAATCGTCTGGATTTTTAAACAGACCCATTAAATCCCATTGTCGCCACTGCACCATACTGATGAACTCTAAATCCGCAGCTTTTAAAGCCGAGAACATTTCAGGAATCGTAGAACCTTTATCACCCAAAAGTAAGTGATTTGCTAGAATCAGCTCGTCTTGTGTTTCATAGTTAGGATGCCAGGTCTGCGACTTGAGAAGAACTTGATCTTTTAATGCCCCCATAGCTTCCCGAACAAATCCGATCTCCATCTCTTGTGGGTTTTCATCCATAAAACCCATCATTTTAAAAACTTCTTGAGCGCGAAAAAAGATGCTCCGCTGTAGTGAACTATGGAGGTTGGTACGGATGATTCCATCTGGTTTCAAAACTGCCTTCATTGCCTGCAATCCTACGACTGGGTCAGGTAGAAGATAAAGGACTTCATCATTGTTAATGTAGTCAAAGTCTATGCCTAAAGTAGGTAAATCCTCGAGCAATAGAGTATAAAATTCTGCATTCTCAAAGCCGTGGTGTTGCAAGCGTTGCCGCGATAGTTTTACAGACTCTTCTGATAAGTCAATCCCAACAATTTTTGCGCCTGGATTAGCTTCTGCCAAAATTAAGGATTTGTAGCCACTGCCGCATCCGGCATCTAAAATTACTTTTCCTTTAGTCTCTATAAATCTTTGGTTTCTTTTGTAGTAAGATGTTGCCAAATTGTGAATATAAAGTACACTGGCATTATCTTTCGGGGATTCATCTAGTGGATTTCTAGGATAAGGAGAAGTATCAAATTGCTGGCGAATTCTTTCTAATAATTCTGATGCTTGGTCGCTCATGGAAATATGGCCTGATGTTGAGTTTTTGTAAATCTGGTAAGTGGAGCAAAATCAAGTTTATGCCTGCACTCCCCTTCGAGTGTTCCCATTTTGGCGGAAAAGTATAACAGTCAGCGAAAGTTTCTTGCACTCATCGTCTCACCAGAAAGTTATACTATATTAAACGTAGTCGTTATGAGTTTGTATAAACTTTATGACCAACCCAACTGTAGAGAACTTGGTGATAATAGGTTCTGGCCCGGCGGGGTATACGGCTGCTATCTATGCGGCGCGTGCGAACCTGAAACCCTTTGTGTTTGAAGGCTTTCAGGCTGGGGGGCTACCTGGCGGGCAGCTGATGACAACGACGGAAGTGGAGAACTTTCCGGGGTTTCCAGAAAGGATTACAGGACCGGAGTTGATGGATCGGATGAAGGCGCAGGCTGAGAGATGGGGGGCTGAGTTAGTCACCGAGGATGTGATATCGGTTGATTTGAGTCAGCGTCCTTTTACTGTCCGCTCTGAAGAACGGGAAGTTAGAACTCATAGTATTGTAATTGCTACTGGGGCGACGGCGAAAAGGTTAGGGCTGCCCAGCGAGCATGAATTTTGGAGTCGCGGGATCTCGGCTTGTGCGATTTGTGATGGTGCGACGCCTATCTTCCACGGTGCGGAACTGGCTGTGGTTGGTGGGGGTGACTCGGCGGCTGAGGAATCAGTTTACTTGACTAAATATGGCGATCGCGTTCACATGCTGATTCGCGGCGACAAGATGCGGGCAAGTAAAGCAATGCAGGATCGGGTGCTGAATAACCCTAGGATTACGCTTCACTGGAATTCTCAGCCTGTGGATGTTGTCGGTGAAGATGGTCGGATGACCGGGATTAAGCTCAAACATACTCAAACGGGTGAAGAGAGTGTTCTCCCTGTTAAAGGATTGTTCTACGCGGTTGGTCATCAGCCCAACACCTCCCTATTTAAGGGGCAGATGGAATTGGATGAAGTTGGTTACATCGTGACGAAGCCTGGTTCAGTGGAGACGAGTGTAGAAGGTGTCTTTGCTGCGGGGGATGTCCAGGATCGTGAATATCGTCAGGCGATTACTGCGGCGGGTACTGGGTGTATGGCAGCCATGTTGGCGGAACGATGGCTATCTGTTAATGGTTTGCTCCAGGAGTATCGTCAGCAGATACATACGTCTGAAGAGCCAGATACACCGGCAGATGAGCCTGGTGATAAGATAGCTGAGCTGAATCCAGAAGCGGCGTTTAACCCGCAGGCGACGAGGCATGAGGGTAGCTATGCGTTGCGGAAGCTATTTCATGATAGCGATCGCCTGCTGATGGTCAAATATGTCTCGCCCAATTGCGGGCCTTGCCATACGCTAAAGCCGATCTTAAATAAGGTGGTGGATGAGTTCGATGGCAAAATCCACTTTGTAGAAATTGACATTGCGGAAGATAGAGACATTGCCGAGAATGCTGGTGTTACCGGAACGCCTACAGTGCAGTTCTTCAAAAACAAAGAATTAGTGGGTGAGATGAAGGGCGTTAAGCAAAAGAGCCAGTTCCGCCAAATGATTGAGCAATATGTCTAGCAAGGGTTTTAGGAATCAGGCGCATAGAATTCGCAGCTATACCAACAAAACCCGCTAGACAAGGGTTTAAAATGAAGTCCGCGTAGCATCCGGACTTCGCTTTCTGTTCCCTTCTTCTGAAGAGGGGTTGGCGTAGCCGCGATTTATCATCGCCAGGATATATTGATGACCCCGACAAAACTTCCCTTACCTCGACTTTTACGTTTATCTGGGCGTCCCAGTCTCTCCATGCAGATGATGCGGGTGGGAATTGTTATCACCTTGATGTTCGTGCTAATAGCTTTTCTCACTCCCGCATTTCAGGCTTGGGGATGGGTGCAAAATCCCTTGGAGTCCTTAGCTAATCCGATTCATGAGCCGCCCTCGTGGCGTCATTGGTTTGGTACCAGTCGCCAAGGGTACGATGTTTTCTCGCGCACCCTATTTGGGAGCCAAGCGGCGCTGCAAGTGGTTATCTTGGCAACCGTGTTGAGCCTTGTCATCGGGGTGCCGTTGGGTTTAGTCAGCGGTTATTTGGGTGGTAGGTTGGATCGGGTGCTGCTATTTTTGATGGATACAATTTATACGTTACCGGGGCTGTTGCTGTCGGTGACGCTGGCGTTTGTGGTGGGACGAGGGGTCTTAAATGCCGCGATCGCCCTCAGCATTTCCTACATTCCCCAATATTATCGAGTCGTCCGCAACCATACGGTTAGTGTTAAAACAGAACTGTTCATCGAAGCCGCTCAAGCAATGGGGGCAGACACTTGGAGGGTTCTCTCTCGCTACCTGTTTCTTAATGTGATTCAGAGCGTGCCTGTATTATTCACTCTGAATGCTGCCGATGCAATTTTGATTTTGGGCAGTTTGGGTTTTCTAGGGTTAGGGCTTGCCGATCAGGTTCCTGAATGGGGCTACGATCTCCGTCAGGCGCTGGATGCTCTGCCTACTGGCATTTGGTGGACAGCGCTTTTCCCAGGCTTAGCGATGACGCTGATGGTGGTAGGGTTGTCTCTGGTGGGAGAAGGATTAAGCGAGTTTGTGAATCCCCGGTTGCGGAGAGAAAATTGGAACCAAAAATCCCCTGAATAGAGTCAAATATTTTATCGGTAATGGGTAATCGAATTTATACAATGACCCATTACCAACGATCCATTACCAATAAGCACTGCTGCTGAGATATGAAAGACAATATTTCTTTAATTGCTGCCGCTACAGGTGGTTTTATGTTATCTATTGCGATCGCTGGGATACTTAGGGCGGCACCTGTCACAGGTTTGAAGGTGCAAGCCAGTCCCAACACGGCCCAAGTATCGGATTTGCAGCTTAAACCTGTTTATCCCGATGAAACTGTTAGTTATACCCTGAATGAAAGGTTTTCTGTAAAAAATTCAATGCGCGTTCTTCCACAAATTAAGGGGGCGTTGAATAGTTTTCACACTTTGACGGAAAAAAGTAAATCTGCTTTGGGAGAAAAAGCTATCTCTGAGGTAGGGAATACTGATTGGGAAGTTCAAAACTTGGGCTTTACTAACTGGGTTGCTTCCGTTGAAGGGACAATTAAAAAGCAAGATTATCAGATGAAAAAGCTGGAGTTTGAATTAGCGAAAAAGCAGTATGAAGACAAAGAAATTGTAAAAGCAGTATTAGACCAGAAAGCGGTAAGTTATCAGCAGGCTAAGCAAGAATTTCAAAAGTTCTGGAATTCCTTTAAAATTTCAGACTGATATTAAGGGTCGTGGATTAAATAACTGACAAACTTCACCTTCTGTAGGGGCATTGCATTGGATTGCCCCTACAGAAGGAATTGGGACTTTATAAATCAGCGCTAAAGGTTGGGAAAAGTGACAAATGGCATGAATATAGATAAGTGGTATTAGTTTTTGGAAATTAGAAGAGCGGTTGTGGTGAATCGGGAAATAATTGGCATTGATTTGGGGGGAACGACGATTAAGCTGGGGAGGTTCCGCGAGGATGGGACTTGCTTGGAGTCGTTGAGTGTGGCGACACCGCAACCGGCAACACCGACAGCGGTTTTAGATGCGATGATAGAAGCGATCGCGCAGCTCGATCCAGCAAGACACGCGATCGCGCTCGGTATCGGTACCCCTGGTCCCGCCGATGCATCCGGTCGAATTGCTAGAGTCGCGATTAACCTGGCAGGCTGGCATGATGTACCCCTCGCAGATTGGTTAGAAGCCAAAACAGGTTTACCCACAGTTCTCGCCAATGATGCTAACTGTGCTGGGATGGGAGAAGCTTGGTTAGGAGCTGGACGCCATTACCGGAATTTGATTCTGCTAACACTCGGTACAGGTGTGGGGGGTGCGATTATCCTCGATGGGAACCTGTTTGTGGGTCATCAAGGTGCCGCCGCTGAGCTAGGATTAATTACCTTAAATCCAGAGGGTCCGCCCTGTAATAGCGGCAATCAAGGCTCTTTAGAGCAATATGCCTCAGTAGCCGCCATTCGCCGCCGCACAGGGTTAGAACCAGAGGAACTGGGCAAGCTGGCAAGCACAGGCGATCGCCAAGCATTAGAATTTTGGCAAAGCTACGGACGCGATCTCGGTGTTGGATTATCAAGTCTTATCTATGTTTTAACGCCGGAAGCGATTGTCATTGGCGGCGGCGTTAGTGCAAGTGCAGAATTTTTCTTTCCGGCTGCACAAGCAGAAATTGAGCGGCGGGTGCTGAAGAGTTCCCGTGAGGGTTTGCACCTAATAAAAGCTGAGTTAGGCAACCAAGCTGGAATGGTTGGGGCGGCAAAATTGGCTTGGCAAATTTTGAAGACTGAAAGTTGAGGGTTGAGGGCTGGGGACTGAGGGTTGAGGATTGAGGAGTGTTAGTCTCAGCACTTGTCGTTCTCCCTACTGGTTAAAATGAGTGCCCGGTTTTCTGTTTGATATATTCCAAAATTTTCTGATAGCAATCCGGGTCATTCTGCTTGTTGATAATGATGGGAATAGCACTATTCGGCAACCAGAACGTGAGCCTACCGTTAGAAGAATAGGAAAAGCTACTGATACGGTTGAGATCGACTACATATTCATTCCGTTCATAACTAACTTTGATCCAAGATGCTGCCAGTGAATGGAAGCTAACTTGTTGAATATAGTCCATTACTTGCTGATAACCATCCGGGTTACTTTGACGGTTGATAATAATTGGGATGGCACTATCAGGCAACCAAAAAGTTACCTTACCGTTCGGGGTGCAAGCGAAGGCACTGATGCGGTCAAGATCGATTACATATTCATTTCGCTCATAACTCACTTTAATCCAATACGCCACATGACCTCCTCACATTAAGGTGAGTTCTGGCACTGACAACGCTCCCCCGCGCAAGTGGTTGGTGGAAAGCAGGACGTGAAGCGATCGCTTTCCGTCCTGCTGGAATTGCCAGCAACTGTTAAGATACCTCAGCTGCTTGGAGCGTCGCATCTTCTTGGGTAGGCTGTGAGGAGTCAGAACGAGCAAGTCCGGGGTCAAGCTGGGCTAGTGCCGCTTGAATCAATCCCTGGAACATCGGGTGGGGATTACTGGGTCGAGAGCTAAATTCCGGGTGGAATTGGGTGGCAATAAAGAAAGGATGGTTAGGTAGTTCAATAATTTCCACTAATCGCCCATCCGGCGAGGTACCGCTGATCGCATAGCCGGTTTCTAAAAACAGGTTGCGATAAGCATTATTAAACTCATACCGATGCCGATGCCGTTCGTAAACCACTTCTTCTTGATAGAGCCGGAAGGCTAGAGTATTGGGCGCTAAACGACAAGCATATAGCCCCAAGCGCATCGTGCCGCCCAAATCCACCACATCTTGCTGTTCCGGCAACAGGTTGATCACCGGATTCGATCCATTCGGGGCAAATTCAGCACTATTGGCATCTTCTAATCCTGCGACGTGTCGCGCCCATTCAATCACCGAACATTGCATTCCCAGACACAAACCGAGGAAGGGGATCTGGTTTTTACGGGCGTATTCAATCGCCGCAATTTTGCCATCAACACCCCGAACGCCGAAACCTCCAGGTACTACAATGCCGTTCACACCAGCCAGGTAAGTTTCGGCGCTGCCCGATTCGATGCTTTCCGAGCTAACCCAACGGAGGTTAAGGTCACAATTCATTGCGATCGCTGCATGGCGCAAAGCTTCCAACACTGAGAGATAGGCATCTGTTAACCTTACATATTTACCAACGATGGCAATCTCTATCCGGTGAGTTGGATGATATAGGCGATCTACTAAGATTTTCCACTGGCTCAAGTTGGGTTGGCGTTGCTCTAGTTGCAACAATTCTAGGGTTTGCTGTGCTAGTCCTTCCCGTTCTAAAATCAGCGGCACTTCGTAGATACTTTTGGCATCTTGGGCTGTAATCACGCACTCGACGGGAACATCGCAGAACTCTGAGATTTTTTCTTTGAGTCCTGGGTGTAGAGGGCGATCGCATCTACAAACTAAAATATCCGGTTGAATCCCGATCGACCGCAATTCCTTCACCGAATGCTGCGTCGGCTTGGTTTTCATCTCCCCTGCTGAGGGAATCCACGGCATCAGGGTTACGTGCATATACAGCACGTTATGACGCCCCACATCTTTGCGGAACTGACGAATTGCTTCCAAAAATGGCAGGGATTCAATATCGCCCACCGTGCCGCCAATTTCCGTAATCACCACATCCGGGTTAGTATTTTTGGCAACTCGCTGGATGCGATCTTTGATTTCATTCGTAATATGGGGAATTACCTGGACGGTGCCCCCCATATAATCGCCACGACGCTCTTTATTGAGTACCGCTTGGTAAATCGAGCCAGTTGTGACGCTATTGAGCCGAGACATGGACGTATCGGTGAAGCGTTCGTAGTGCCCCAAGTCCAAATCCGTCTCGGCACCATCTGCCGTTACGAACACTTCTCCGTGCTGAAAAGGACTCATCGTCCCCGGATCGACGTTAATATACGGATCTAATTTCAGGATAGAAACCGAATAGTCACGCGACTTCAGCAAGCGTCCTAAACTTGCTGCTACAATTCCCTTGCCGATACTGGAAACCACGCCGCCGGTGACAAAGACAAACTTAGTCATAAAATGCTTAAAAGAAGAGCCATGTCGGCAACCCACCCCGTTAATTGTGCCACAGTCTTAACGAGTTGTTCGTTGCTTGTTGTTTGCAGTCTGCGATCGGTGATCGCTGGTTTGTAAAACCTTGGCAGAGTGGCTTTGTTGGCTGCCTTATCACCTATCCTATAGGAACGATAACAAGGCTAACAGTTGCTTTGCGATCGCTTATAGACCTTCAAACCCCTCAAAGGACTGACGACGGACAATTCCCACGCTTGGGCGATCGCGCTTTTGGTACGGTTTAACCCCTGAGTGACACTATTTTTGGCTTTGACTGAGTACCTCCCGACTTCGCTGCTAGCATCTGGTATTAGAACTTTGCCTTTACCGGAAGTTAGACGAAATCGATAGCTTCGTTCCTTTCAATGCCATCAATCCCACTCGTTTTCCTGCCAATTAGATTCTAAACTATTGATACCTGGTAATGCTTCGACCTCTGTAAATTGCTTGATAATTAAAATACTATTAACTGGATAATCGGTGGGCTAAGACACTAGAGATGGCTAAAGTTTACGATGAATTAAATCAGAATCTCCGAGACTTTATTCAGGAGCAGAAAATCTTCTTTACCGCGACTGCACCGAAAGAAGGTCGGATTAATTTGTCGCCTAAAGGAGTAGATACTTTCCGCTGTATTGATAATAATACAGTGGCTTACCTTGATTTAACTGGGAGTGGCAACGAGACCTCCGCTCATTTACATGAACCAGGAAATGGGCGGATGACAATCATGTTTTGCAGCTTTTCTGAAAAGCCTTTGATTCTTCGTTTATACGGTCAGGGAAAAGTAATTTTTCCAAGACATGAAGCCTGGGACAAATTTTATTCCTTGTTTACGCCAATTTTAGGAGAACGTCAGATCGTGGTACTTGAGATAAAATCAGTACAAACTTCATGCGGATATGGCGTGCCCATTTATGAACTGAAAGAAGAAAGAAAAACTATCAGAGAATGGGGTGAAAAAAAAGGGAAACAAGGAATCTTTGACTATTGGTGCGAAAAGAATCAAAAGAGTATCGATGGACTCCCCACAAAACTTTTACAAGATTAAAGAAACTTTTTTACTAATTTTATCCTCTAATTGATGTAAGGAACTTAGGATTTAACATGAGAAACATCCTGGGATTGGCTGTATTAGGGGTGGTTATGGCAGCACCAGTATCGGCAAAACAATCTCTTTACGTTTCCTATCCTCCTGCTAGCCATAAAACCACAGCTGACCGAATTTTCTTAATTGGCACAGCTCCACCGCCAGGAAAAGTGTTGGTGAATGGGAAAGCGATCGCGCGGAGCAAACAGGGGCATTTTGCTCCCAGTTTTCCGTTAAAGCCGGGAGAGAACCTCTTTACGGTGAGCTATCAAGGTCAAGCCGTCAAACTTAAAGTTACGCGGGCTGCCGCCCACCCTGAGCCACCAAAGGGGTTGGCATTTGCCAAAGATTCCCTGACTCCATCGCAGGATCTCGCCAGACTGCCGGGTGAGTTGCTGTGTTTCGGCGCAGTTGCTCCTGCTGACGCCAATGTTTCCGTCAATTTGGCGAATCAAACGATTCCGCTAACTAACCAGCAGCAGGTTGTACAGCTACCAGCGAATTCCGCTGCCTTAACTGCACAAAATCAACCTTATGCTGTCGCTGGGGCAGGACACTACCTGGGTTGTGCAGCAGCGGCGGCGGCGGCTGATTTGGGTCGTCCCCAGTTCAAAGTAGAAAAAAATGGGCAGATTGTGAGTCAGGAGGGACCGGCGAAGATTCAGATTCTCTCTCCAGCACAGCTAGAGGTGGCTGAGGTGATTGTTGATGCCGGGGTCGCCCGAACCGGGCCAAGTACAGATTATTCTCGCCTGACACCGCTGCCGAAAACTACGCGAGCTACAATTACAGGTCGAGACGGGGAATGGGTGCGCTTGGACTATGGCGGCTGGATTAACAGTAAAGAAGTTCAAATTGTCAAAGGTTCGGTGCCACCGCGATCGCTGATTCGCAGTATTCGCGCTCGGAAGATTCCCGGTGCCACAGAAGTCATTTTTCCCTTACAAGTGCCGGTACCGCTCGTTGTGCAGCAGGGCGATCGCACGCTGACATTAACGCTGTATAACACGACGGCGCAAACGGACATCATTCGCCTCGACCCCGATCCCGTCATTTCTCGCCTGGATTGGCAACAGGTCGCCCCAGAAACCGTTCAATATACGTTTAATCTCAAATCCGCCCAGCAATGGGGTTATACGGTGAGATATGAAGGCACGAGCCTGATTTTATCTCTGCGCCATCCCCCTCGTCTCACCTCTGGCCCCTCCCCTCTCCGTTCTCAGTCTTCCAACAAGCCTTTATCTGGAATCAAAATTGTTCTCGATCCCGGACATGGCGGTGAAGACAGTGGCGCAGGAGGGCCAACCGGCTATCCCGAAAAAGAGGTGACGCTCACCATGTCAAAGCTGATCGCCACTCAGCTGATTGCACGGGGTGCCACAGTGTACCTGACGCGGGAAGTTGATAAGGCGGTGTCGCTGCCAGAACGGGTGGCAATTATTGACGCAGTGAAACCGGCAATTTCGCTTTCAATTCACTACAATTCCCTCCCCGATGAAGGAGATGCCCAGAATACGCAGGGTTTTGGGACTTTTTGGTATCATCCCCAAGCCCACAGCTTAGCGATGTTTCTGCATAACTACATCGTGACTCAGGCGGGGCGTCCTTCCTACGGCGTTTTTTGGGATAACTTAGCCCTCGCGCGTCCTGCCTCTGCACCCTCTGTATTGCTGGAATTAGGTTTTATGAGCAATCCGGAAGAATTTGAATGGGTGGTCAATCCGCAAGCGCAGCAGAAGATGGCGGCAGCGATCGCAGAAGGCGTCACCCAATGGTTCAAAGTCGCTCGGTAAATACTCTTGTCGGCAGTAGGCTGGGTATGGGCATTCCATTTGCCATAATTTGGGCAATGAATTCCCATCCCAGCAATACTAATTAAGTGCCTAATCGGAAGTCTTCGCTTCTGCGGCTTGTCTGACTTGCTCAATTGTCAAACTTAAAGCCTCTGCGACCTGTTCCACAGTCAACCCTAATGTCAATAATCGAGACACTGCTTCTAATTTTGCTTCCAGTTTACCCTCCTCGACGGCGTCTTGATAAACTCTAGTTTGCTTTAACTCACTGAATCCAAACATTGCTTCCATCTCCTGGCGAGTCATTTGTGGAAACTTATACAAAACTATTGTCTCAATCAACTCTATAACTTGTCGCCTGATGGCTTCATCAGCAATTTCTTGACTAGCTTTATTCAGTAGCTGCCTTGCCAACTCGGTGGCTTTCTTTTTAGTTTCTACGACTAATTTCACCACTCCCACGCCAAGAGATCGATCTGCCGCTTCTCCTAATTCATCCAAATATATCCGCTTAACTCGCGGACTGGTCAGTAATTCTCGATACTGCGCTTGTACGCCAGGATCTAGGCTTCTGTTTTTAAAGATTACTGCTCCGCGCCAATCATTCGGTCGCTCATATTGAGAGAGGTATAAAAATATTTCGCCAAAAAAGCGCTGATAGAACCTTGGATCGCGTTGAAATTGGACTTCTACAAAATAAATGGGTTGGTCGGCAGAATCGTCAGAGGGTAGAAATAAACCATCGATACGAAAAGCAGTTTGTTTAACTTCAACTGAAGTGAATTGATAGGTGTTACCCGTTGAAGCAGGTTGACCAATCAATTCAAAGAAGATGCTGGGAAAAGCTTGGAATAGTTGATAGAAAATGCTGTCTGTTTTCACGCTTTCAGAGCCACTATTGGAAAAAAAAATAGGGCGGGCACTGCCCACCCTATCGTGTTTACACAATAATTAAGCTGATTGAGCAATGTGATAAGGACTGGTTAACTTATCCAGCTGTTGCACTAACAGACTGAGGAATAACCCGACATCGGTGACGACACCGACGGATTCAACAGAACCGCGATCGCTCAATTTGGTGACAACGGCTGGGTTAATATCTACGCAGACCATCTTCACCCCGGCTGGGGTCATATTTCCCACCCCAATTGAGTGCAGCATGGAAGAGAGCATCAAAATCATGTCTGCACCTTGCAGCAGTTGAGAATACTCTTGCTGAGCTTTAATTAAGTCCATCTGAGTATCTGGCAAGGGGCCATCATCGCGGATGGAACCGGCAAGGCAGAAGGGAACGCCATTGCGGACGCACTCATACATGACACCGCTGTTGATCGCACCATTCTCAACAGCTTTGGCAATACTGCCATAACGGCGAATCGTGTTAATTACTTTCAGGTGATGGCGGTGTCCCCCCCGAACGGCGACGCCGCGTTTCATATCCACACCCAGAGAGGTTCCCAACATAGACTGCTCGATGTCGTGGACAGCGATCGCATTTCCTCCTAGCAATGCCTGCACATAACCTTGCCGAATCAGATGCGTCAGGTGTTCGCCACCGCCAGTATGAATCACTACTGGCCCTGCTGTTACCACAACTTTACCGCCAGCATCGCGGATTTTGCGAAGTTCCCAGGCAACTTGTTCCACCACCAATTCCACGCGGCGTTCGCTGGAAACCCCGGCAGACATAAAGCTGAATTCTTGGGTGTTGCGCTGTTCGCGGGATTCCGTCTTCCGCACCGTGCGGATACCGACGACATCAACGACCACCTGTTCGCCAAGTTCTAAATCCCGCAGCAGTTTACACCGTGCTACCCGTCCGTTGGGAGTTTGGGTAATGGCGATCGCGCCATCCATGCGCTGATCTTGCACCCGCACCCACTCCCCATTGATTCTGACTTCTGTGGGATAAATGGTGGACACATAGAAATCATCTGGCGCTACCCCAGCTTGGATGACATCTTCCAGCTTGGCATCGCGCTCATCTTGGGGCAAATTCACCGCTCCCAAATCGATAAGCTGCGACAAAATCGCTTCCATCACATCGTGGGAAGGAGCCGACACTTTCACCTCCGCAGAGGAGGTACTTTGCCGTTGCTCTCCCAGGCTGAAGTTGAGAACCTGGAAGCTGCCCCCATTTTCTACGACTAAATCTAAAGCACGGTTGATTAAGCCGGAGTCCAGTAAATGCCCTTCTAGGCGAATTGTGCGACTTTCCACCGAGACATTGGCATGGACTTCTTCTCGGACGGGTTCTGTCACCCGTAGCGTCAGGCACTTGGCAGCACCACCGGCTTTCAAAAATTCCGTCAGCGGCGTTTCGATGACTTGGAATCCAACATCGGAAAGGCGTTTTTTGAGCGCCTCACTCGCCTTATTCATCACTACAACGTGGTCAATATTCACCGCGTTGCAGGCGAAATTCACTGCATCTGCTTCCTCGATGGCAATCCGCTTCTCCGGCGCAACTCGCATTTCAATCAAGCGGTTGGTGTAAGAATCAAATGCGGGGGGATAGTAGAGCAAATAGCCGCCACTCAGGGGACAGAAGCAGGTATCCAGGTGATAGAACCGCTCATCCATCAATCGCAGGGATAGCACTTCGATGTCGAGCCACTTTGCCAGCAAAGGATGAGAATCGAGTTCCGAACGGAAACCGTATCCCGCCCACAACCAACGCCCCTCTCGATCCAGCAGCGCATCGCCCGCGCCTTCAAACGGCAAGTCTTTAGGCAGTTCATGCACCTTATAGCCTTTTTCCTCGAACCATTGCTTGAAATAAGGCTCCTCACCCTGCCGTTCTTTGTGGAAGAAGCGGCTCAGGACAACGGTATCTCCCAGAACCAAGCCAGCATTGGCTGTAAACACCATGTCAGGCACACCGCGCTGGGGTGCAACCAAATCGACAATGGCGTGGTCTTTGAGGACGTAATGAAGCTTTTGCCATTGCTCGACGGCGCGATCGCGCGAGGATTTGTGAATATTGCCCTCCATCCAGGGATTAATCACATAATCCACGTCGTAATGGTCGGGAGCGCACATGAGGAAGCGGATCGAGGAGGTCATAAAAGAATCTCAAGTGAAATAGACAAGGGCAAACTCTTATTGGATACAGACTTTCTACGATCCAATTCTGTAGGACTTGTTACGAAATCTTTACCTCTTATTCGTAACAGCGAAAGTCAGCTCTAGAGGCTAATGTCTATTTTATTCCTTTACAACCAAAGAGACTTGACAAAAAGCGATTTATGGGAAATTTTTAACAGTTTCAGTGCAAATCGCTCCTATGTTTGATTAGCACTCTGTCGATATTGCAACAAGGTTGGAGGCCAAGTAGCCTGGGCTAATAAGGGCTGTAAATTTTTAGCAACGCGGGAAGCTAAAAGCTGGTGTCCGGCGGCATTTGGATGAATGATATCTTCCTGGCGATTTTTTGGATTATCGACAATTCCAGTTAAAACCTGCGGAATTAAATAAGCCTTTGTATCTTTAGCAACACGTTGATAAAGTTCGTCATATTCATCTTCTATGTAGCCGAGATTGATTCCTAGCAGGACAACAATTGCTTTTTGTTGTTGAATCGAAGTTACGATTTGCCGCAGATTCTGTTCTGTCTCAGTTTTGGGAATTTTTCGCAGAAAATCATTTCCGCCTAATTCAACAATTACCAGCCAAGGTTCTGCCGCGATCGCATCTTTTTGTAAACGACTCAACCCCATTGCGGTTGTATCGCCGCTAACACCGCGATTCAGTATTGGCAAACCGAGTTGACGACTCAACACGCTGGGAAAAGCTTCTGTCTTTTCCACGCCATATCCAGAGGCAATGCTATCGCCTAAAACGATAACTTGCTTACCAACACCGGCTTTGAGATTTTTGACATCATCGAAATTGTTGCCGCAACTGGTAACAACCAGCAGGGAAGCAAACAGCAAACTAAAAAACCACACCCATCGGCGTTTTTTCATACAGTTTTCCAATTCAACTCAACGATATTGCAGATGGTTGGCGGTAGGGGCGAAGATGAAAGCGCGATCGCTTATGCCACTTAACCGAAAATTATTAATGCGAATGCTTCGCCCCGCGCTTCGTCTACTGACCACTTTTTTCGGCGCGGTGGGCATCGATAATCAAATAAACGCCTTGCGCCAACATCATAAGGATGACTAATGGCAAGGATGTTCCCGACATAACTGAAATAATGCCCCCGATATCAATTAATCCTGCTTGGATAACAAATGATACAGCGCTGGCTTTCTTAAGATTAACTGAGTCTGAGGACAGGATAAGAACAAGTAAGAGTAAAGCTTGAAGTTCTGGGTTTTCAACTATAAGTAAATATTTGAACAGGTTGGTCGTCATTTGTGGAATTGGTGAACCGTATAATTCCACGAAAGCGAATTGACGAGAGAAACCGCCGAACTCTTAGGGACAGAGATTAAGTGACCCTTTCTGACCCTCATCAAACCGTGAAGCCGCCTAAGCTATTAATATCCGCAACTGCCCTTATCCGTTGACTATGGCTGAAATCCGCAATCGCAATACTGTTCGGGTAAACGAAACTGGAAAGCAAAAACTCATAGAAGGTAAGGCTGCTAAACGCAATTATGAGGGCAAGCTTTGGACGTATTTGGACATTGCTGAAGCCTCTGGAGTGGGTGAAAAGACGGTTAAGCGGTTTTTTGCAGGACAATCTGTTGATTTGGATAATGCGATCGCGATCGCTAAATCCCTAAATTTAGAACTAGCAGAGTTAATCGATCCGAAAGAGTCGAATCCTCCAGATGCAAAGCCAGAAACCCCGATTGACTGGCGCGATATCTGCCACACAATGCTGGAGGAACAGCTGAGGCGTTACCAATTCCGGCGACAGGCGACGGGTACGGGGTTGGGGCATGAGGTGGGTATTTATGTGCCACTGGGTTTGGTGAAACCGAGAACTCAGCCTCGACGGAGTGAGGAGTTTTGCCCATCTCCAGATGAGGGGAGTTCACAATATCAGCTGAATGAGAAGGAAATTGAGAAGCGGTTTGAGGCGAATGCGTTTCTCCGACAGGTAATTGAGGCGGGGGAAGGCAAGACAATTGCCATTATTGGGGAACCGGGGGCGGGGAAAAGTACGTGGTTAGAGCAAATTGCCCGTCATCTCAAAGATTCAGAAAATGTTTCCCGGTTGCCAATTTGTATTCAGTTGGGGAGTCTGGATGGGAAAACCTTGGAAGAGTATTTACTCCAGGTTTGGCTGAAGGAGGCGCTGTCTCTTCAAGGAATGGTGGTATCAGCCCAGATGCAAACTGAGTTGATGCAGTTGTTTAATTCTCATCAGGTGTGGTTGCTGTTGGATGGGGTGGATGAAATACGGGCGGATACATCCACGGGGGCAAATTCGCCTCTACAAGGAATTGCCAATCAGCTGAGGGGTTGGGTGGCGCAGGCGCAAACCCTGTTAACCTGTCGGCTGAATGTTTGGCAGGCGAACGATCGGGTAGTGCCGAATTGTGATGTTTATCGCACCCTGGATTTTGAAGAGCCGCAGGTGGGGGAGTTTATTGGGGAGTGGTTTGCTAGGGCGGGGAAACCCCAGTTAGGGAAGCAGTTACGAGAGAAGTTGGGCGAGTCGGGGCGGGAACGGATTCGAGATTTGATTAGAAATCCTTTGCGGTTGGCGCTGTTGTGTCAAACCTGGGCGGTAAAGCAAGGGGAGTTGCCGAAGACGAAGGCGACGCTTTACCAGCGATTTCGAGAGGATTTTTATGAGTGGAAAAAAAACGAGTTTCCCATCAGCTGGCAGCAACGGCAGGAGTTGAATGCAGCGTTAGGAAAGTTGGCAGTTGCGGCGATTGAGAATCAGACACAGCTGAGGGAGTCCCTAGCATATCAGGTGATGGGGGAATCTCTTTTTGAGTTAGCGCGGCAAATTGGTTGGCTGAATCTGGTATACCGAGATGGGGAAACCGATGAACCTGTCTATGCGTTCTATCATCTGACGTTTCAGGAATATTTTGCAGCGCTGGCAATTGAGGATTGGCACTTTTTCTTGACTCATGACAATGACAATCCTCAACCGTTACCGGGCAACGTTTACCGAATTTTTGAGCCGCAGTGGAAAGAGGTGATTTTGCTATGGCTGGGGCGAGAGAATGTGGAAAAGGAGCAGAAAGAGGAGTTTATTCAGGCATTGGTAGAGTTTGATGATGGATATGGAAGATTTTATAAGTTTCGAGCCTATTTTCTAGCCTCAGATGGGGTTGCTGAGTTTCAGGATTGTATCAAGGTAGATGAAATAGTAGCGCAAATCGTTAAATGGGGCTTTGGTTATTTCAACACTGACAAACAAGAAGGGCGGACATATCTCAAACCGATTGCAGAGGCAGCGAGAGCATCCCTGTTACAAACTAACTGTAGCCTTGTCATTAATAAACTCATTGACTTATTAGAAATTACAGAAGATGAGTCTATCCGTAGGATGGCTGTCGAGAGTTTGAGGAAAATTGGCACGGGAAACGAAGCGGCAATTGCTGGGTTACTCCGGGTTCTGGAAACTACAGAAGATGAGGATAACCGTTGGATAGCTGCCACGACTTTGGGGAAAATTGATCCGGGAAACGAAGCGGCAATTGCTGGGTTAGTCCGGATTGTGGAAACTACTGAATATCCGTATACCCGTTGGATAGCTGCCGAGAGTTTGGAGAAAATTGACCCAGGAAACGAAGTGGCAATTGCAATTGTTGGGTTACTCCGGATTCTGGAAACTACAACAAATGAGCATATCCGTAGAAGGGCTGCCGAGAGTTTCGGGGAAATTGACCCGGAAAACGAAGTGGCAATTGCTGGGTTACTCCGGATTCTGGAAACTACAACAAATGAGTCTACCCGTAGGAGGGCTGCCGAGAGTTTGGGGAAAATTGGCACGGGAAACGAAGTGGCAATTGCTGGGTTAGTCCGGATTCTGGAAACTACAACAAATGAGTCTACCCGTAGGAGGGCTGCCGAGAGTTTGGAGAAAATTGGCACGGGAAAAGAAGTGGCAATTGCTGGGTTACTCCGGATTCTGGAAACTACTGAATATCCGTATACCCGTAGGAGGGCTGCCGAGAGTTTGGGGAAAATTGGCACGGGAAACGAAGTGGCAATTGCTGGGTTACTCCGCCTTTTGGAAACTACACAAGATGAGTCTACCCGTAGGATGGCTGCCGAGAGTTTGGAGAAAATTGGCACGGGAAACGAAGTGGCAATTGCTGGGTTAGTCCGCCTTCTGGAAACTACACAAGATGAGTCTACCCGTAGAAGGGCTGCCGAGAGTTTGGAGAAAATTGGCACGGGAAACGAAGTGGCAATTGCTGGGTTAGTCCGCCTTCTGGAAACTACACAAGATGAGTCTACCCGTAGAAGGGCTGCCGAGAGTTTGGAGAAAATTGGCACGGGAAACGAAGTGGCAATTGCTGGGTTAGTCCGCCTTCTGGAAACTACACAAGATGAGTCTACCCGTAGAAGGGCTGCCGAGAGTTTGGGGGAAATATTACAAAACCGCCAGATGCCCTCAGCTGTCTCAGCTTTGCAGCAGTGTCTAACAGATGAAGTTTATGAAAGCAATTTTGACCTCTTCGAGAAGTGTTACAAAATTATCTGGCAGTGCGCCCAAACTCTGCCTTACCCAGTCTTTTATCAAGCTTGGCATCATCCACCTGTCACTCCTCCTCCAGAAGTTGCAGAAACTACCGAATTTGGTTTCACTCCCTTCTCCCAATGCCATAACTTAGCAGTATTACTCGAACTTCTTCACGCCGCCATCAACAACGATCCTCATCTGAGGGACAAAGTACAACTCATTTGCATCGACGGCAGCAAATTCGAGAACCCAGATAACCCCGCCTCGGAAATTTACGCCGAGATGGTAATGCAAGGCTGTCCCGAACGTCAGAATGGGGAACCGGAAACGATGCAAGCTCTCAAAGTTTATTGTCAGCTAAAATGCCAGGGAGTCTTCCTAATTTTTTACGAAGATATAAGCGACGAACCGCCCCAAGGCTTCAGTCAAACTTTCCTCACATCTCTAAGCAAATTTCATAATGCGAGGAAAATTTGTGTAGTGAGCAAACAGCGTTGTAATCTCCAAACATTCTCTCCCAGTCAGCCGAATTTAGTTGCCGATATTGTGCGTTGGATGAGAGGGAAGATGATGGAAGAATAAAGCGCGCTTCCTTCTCCTCAATCCGCTATTAAAGTTCCTCTTTATATCAATTCATTCAGGCTGCTTGTGGTGAGTTGCCAAACCTGCGATAAAAGCTCCCATAACCATTCCCGCCCACAAACCGCTGCTGCTGCCTTGCATATAAGCTCCCGGCATCATCCAAGCTTGACACGCTGTCTTGAATGCTGCGAATTCTAAGGTATTTTTTGTGACATTTTCGCAGCGTTGGTTATCAGCCAGTAACTTAATTTGTACCCCCATATAAGCACCGAAACAACCCGATGCTAACGCCATAAAAGTACAAATTAACATACGTTTTTTATTCATAGCTAATAGCTAATGACTAATTATTTGTAATGGTTAATGATATCAAATCCAGTTTATTCCCCACAATTTCCCAGCTTCCCACCCCGCCAAAGCCTGCGGCTCCGGCTCCCCTCCTCGCTTGCGGGGAGGGGCTAGGGGTGGGGTTCTTTTATAGACAATGAAACAGATTTGATATGACTAATTGCTCCTTGTTCAAAAGCTGATTTTCCATTGTTCAATCAACTATGAACCATGAGCAATTAGCCATTAGCTATCAACCATCAACCCGTATTCCGCATTCCAGCGGCAATGCCGTTAATCGTTAACAGCGCCCCGCGTAGCAATTCGCCTTTACTGTAACGAGAATGGACGACACCAGAGGCTGCTTGCTTGCCATGTTGACGCAGGCGTTTTAGCAGAGAGACTTGCAAGAAGCCCAGAGGGACGATCGTGCCGTTGCGTAACTGCACAGACCTTTGCAGGACTGGATCGCCATCCAACAGCCGTTTGTGACCCGCAATCGTCAGAACTAAATCGCAAGTGAGGTGAAACTCGCTCTTGATTTGCTCAAATAAGGCTTCAAAGCGATCGCGATCTTCCGGGTGGGATAACTCTCGCACGTAGTGGTGAGCAATCTGCAAATCGACTTTCGACAAGGTCATTTCTGCTTTAGAAATCGCCATCTTGAAGAAAGGCCACTTAAAGTAGAAATAACGCAGCAGCTTCAGATTTTCTTCGGGTTCTTCGTTCAAAAACTCTTGCAATGCGGTTCCGACGCCGTACCAACTCGGCAGCAGGAAGCGCGTTTGCGTCCAGCTAAAGACCCAAGGAATTGCCCGCAGACTCGCTAAATCCTTTTTACCGCCGCGACGAGCCGGACGAGAGCTGATTTGCAATTGGCTGATTTCTTCGATAGGCGTCACCTGGTGGAAGAAATCGACTAAATCCGGTTGTTCATAAATCAAGGCGCGATAGTGGGCACGCGATCGCGTCGCCAACTCTTCCATGATTTCGTTCCACGGCTCAATATCATCAAATCCGGTTCGCAGCAAGCTTGCCTGAATCACAGCGGTTGTCACCGCTTCCAGGTTGTACAGAGCTAATTCTGGCAACGAGTATTTAGAAGCCAGCACTTCCCCTTGTTCGGTAATTTTGATCCGCCCATTGATACTATGACCGGGTTGAGCCAGGATCGCTTCGTAGGCAGGACCGCCACCGCGACCGACCGAACCGCCGCGCCCGTGGAAAATCCGTAAAGCGATGCCGTACTGTTCGGCAATTTTTTGTAGCACTTTCTGAGCTTTATGGATTTCCCAGTTACTGCTCAAGAAGCCGGAATCCTTGTTGCTGTCTGAGTAGCCCAGCATCACCTCTTGCAGGTTATAGGTTGGAGATTCCAAGTTGGCAGGTGGGTTTGAATCCTCAACCTTTAACGCTTGCGAATCTTTAACGTTTTCGTAGCCTCCCGCAAGACAAGCGCGATACAAAGGCAGTTCAAACAAATCTTGCATGACTGCGGGTGCCCGCTTCAGGTCTTCCACCGTTTCAAACAGCGGCACCACCATGATGCTGCTCTTTCCTGTAGAGGGGTCATACAGACCTGCTTCTTTTGCCAGCAGCAGCACTTCCAGAACGTCGCTGGCTTCCCGGTTCATGCTAATGATGTAGGTTTGGCAGATTTGAGAACCAAACTCTAGTTGGAGCTGCCGCAGCATTCGGAAGGTTTCAACGGTTTCGCAAATTTTTTCAGAAAATGGCAATTCTGCTGGGATTAGCGGGCGCTTGGTTTGCAGTTCCGTTGCCAGCCATAGCGCTCGCTCGGCTTCCGATAGCTCATTGTATGCTTTGGGCAGAATTTGCAGGTATTGGGTGATTTCGTTGAAGGTGTCGGAATGGCGAGTGCTTTCCTGGCGAATATCTAAATGCGCCAAGTTGAAGCCATAGATTTCCACCTGACAAATTAAATTTTCCAGATCTCGGCATGATAAACCCGTCTCAATCAGGTTCCGGTGAATCAGCCGCAGTTCTGCTAGAAATTCTTCTCCAGAGCGGTAAACGACGTGAGACTGGCTATCTGAGATTTGCCGATGCAAGTTTTCGCCATCCGAAAGTCGCCGGTTGCGATCGCTGGTATTTTGCAGACGCTGCTGAATGTATGCCAGCTTGAGGCGGTAAGGCTCTTGTCGGTATCGAATTGCCAGATGCTCGTAGACTTCTGGCATTTGCGACCGATCCTGCTCTAACGAGTCCAGCAAATCTGGCAAGACATCGCTCCAGTGCAACGACAAGCTGAGCTGATTCGTCAGTTGCCGCAACGATTGGATATACTTCTCCAGCACTAAACCGCGCTGATAGCAAGCGGTTTGCCAAGTGACTTTCGGGGTGACTGAGGGGTTTCCATCCCGATCTGCCCCCACCCAAGAACCAAACTGGCAGAAGTTGTTTACAGGAGGAGTGAGTCCCGGAAAAGAAGCTTTTAAGGCGCGTTTTAGGCGTTGATGAAGCTGAGGAATCGTATCAAACAACACTTCCTGGAAGTAGTGGAGGGTGTAATCCACTTCATCCAACACGGTTGGTTTAAATTGATGCAGTTCGTCGGTGCGCCACCAGAGGCGAATTTCTTCGGTTAATTGTTCGATGCAAGCCTCTGCTTCCCAAGAAGTCGTCAAACCTAAGGCTCTAAATTCTTCTTCCGCCTGGTCTAGCTGTTGCAGAATTTTAGCAATCCGCTGCTGTTTGCCGCGAATCGTATGGCGAACAATTTCCGTCGGGTGAGCGGTAAAAACTAGCCGCACGTCCAGATTGTCAATCAACCGCTGGATTTGCTGCGGAGGCACATTCATCTGGCGTAAATGGGGAAACAACCCGTGGAATGTCCCGGCATTTCGTTTAGCTGTGCCATCGTGGTGCCAGCTCTTTTCAAGCAAATCCGCGCCCGGTCCGCCGTTTTGGTTTTCTTCCTCCATGTCCTCTGGCGACAACACAATGGCGGAGTCCCCATCTCCTTGCAGGCTAGGAAGTTTACGCGGTGCTGCCTCACCAGCAGGAGCATTGTATGTAGCACGTCGGGAAAGCTGCTGATCGCGCTGTTCGTAGTGCTGCTCGACGATGTTAATGAGCTGGAAGTAGAGAGCAAAGGCGCGTGAGGCTCGAATCGCTGCATTGAGATCAAGCTTTTCGATCAGCTGAGGTACTGACTCAGGCAATTCTGTTGCCTGTCCTTCTGGCGAACACCTCGATCGAAGTTGATTAAGCAGATCGACCAGTTCCTGACCGCATTCCTGCTGGAGAACAGACTCCCATAAGTCCTCCACCACTTTGAGGCGATGACGTAAAAATAAAGCAGAAGTAGATGTTACCGTCAATTGCTGATCCGTCGATTGCAGTAGGGAACTCATAGAGTCTATTCTCTCTAAAGAAGAATAATCACCTAATTTTAGGGTTTCTAGTCCCAGCAAGTGGTTTACAGCGAACACCAACTGGGTTTTTCCAGAAAAAGGGAGGGGTTGCGAACTGACTCTTTCAGCGCTAGGCTAACGCCTCGCTTCGGATGAGCGCGATCGCGTCCTAGTTTGTCGGCGAGCGTATTTTTATCTACTTTCCGCTACTCTTCCTCATATTCCCCTTCCTGTGATGTGTTTCCTGGGGTGGGTACGTGGAGAACCGGCAAGCGATCGCCCCGAAATACTTCCTCACTATTTTGTCCAATGGCGCATAGGAATTCGCTGACTGCTTTGATGCCTAAAACTCCGAGTAGCATCGGCACCGTGGCTAAACTCAACCAAATTTCGGGCGTTGCAGACGTTGCATTTTCGGCGGTTGACGGTTGCTTTTTGTTAGGAAGAGTTTGCATGGGAGAAGGTCTAGATGAAAACTAATTTCTTTTTAGACAAACAAATAAAAGAGGTCAGAATTTAAACAGCACAAGGGGCACTTATCCTTCTAGTTTATGCATCTGAATAATACAGCGATAGCCTCCTAGGGCATAGTAGGAAGGGAACACGCTCCTCAGCGCTACTGTCCTAAGCACGGGGCGTTCGGCAAATAGCTATGGCACAAGGGCAATAATTCGGTACCACCAATGGCAGTCTTGTGTAAGACTACTGAGAATCTAGAAGCAATTGTACAAAGCTTGGGGACGTTCGGAGCGGTTAACGCTTGCTGAAGTATTAAGTATGAAGTATTAAGTATGAAGTATGAAGTGTGAAGTATATCCTGAAATTTTGGTGTTCAACCAATTTTTCATCCTTTGTGACAACCTTTAAGCGCGACTTCCAATCGCAGGGTGCGCCCTCCGGGCTACAGCGTTCATGCTTCATCGTCTTTTCATCTGTTGCAAGTCCAGGGTACTTTCTTTGTGATGTTGGATGCCGATCCGATCGCCTATTTAGAGGGTCAATCCTCCCTCGCCCAGTGGGTTTCCCGCGCTATCGGTCTTCCGGAAGTGCGCCTACGATTTCGCTTACGAGGGAATAACCTGCATATTCTTTGTGAAGGCTCCGAATGTCCGCCTGCTGGACCCGTTGTGAGCCGATTTGTCGAGGCACTGAAGGGGAAGGAAGGAGGAGCTGGGTTCCCCCCGCAAGACGCTCCCATTGACCAGGTGATTCTCTATGGTCGGAAACTGGGCATCCAGCGCCCAGACTGGATCAAGCAAATTCACCTAGAGCGGCTGGAACTGCATCAGGCGTCAGATGCCGCAGGCGTAGCTGCTGCGACGCCAACGGATGGGCAGGAAATGACTGCCGAGCGAGGAGTAACTAGCGATGCTGACGGGCTGAGAGTCTCCAACCGCAGCCTCGCTCGCTCCGGTCAACCAGAAGCGATCGCGCGTTATCTGAGCGAAACGCTCAGCCCAATGGGAGTCGGAGTCAAGGTCGTGATTCAGACGCTTGGGAGGGAGCCAGGAAGCCGGGGAGCTGGACAAAATCAAGAATTGTCCCCGGCTTCACCAGCGGTTGCCCGTCGTCTGTGGGTACTTTGCGATTCTAACTACAGCACCGATGAGTCGCTGATGGCGGAGCCGGTGGCGGCTCAGTTGCGAAATTTGAAGCTGGAAGGGTTTCGGGATGCTGTGATTTGCAGCCAGGTCCGAGGAGAAGCGGCTCCCGATTGGCGGTTGCAAGTGGATCTGACCCCTCCAGAAGAAATGCTCAAGGATTGGGCGCGTTGGGGAGATATCCAAGCGATCGCCCGCTTGCTCAATCAAGTGTTAAACGCGCAGGAGATGCAAATCTCCGCAGTTCTGAAAGATTCAACGCTGCATTTATTTTGTAGCCAGAAGCTCTTCAAGCAGCTAAAAGCAGCGGGCGACACCGCATCTGCCACGAGCGATGCGGCTGAGATTGCGATCGCTGCACCCGATCGAAAAACCGCAACGAGTGCGATCGCTCCCGTTTTAGAGTCTCTGACAACGCAAGGCATTCACGCTGCCACCATTTACGGCGTTGAGACTCACGGTGTAACACCAGTCCCGGAACAAGAAACGCCAATCTGGATTGAATGGCTGAATTTACCTGCGTCCAGAGATCCCGCTTTAGCAGAATCTACTTTGGAATTGGCGCAACGGGGCGATCTGAACGCAATTCAGTTTTTATTGCAACGCTTACTCAATCCCGACCTAGACGAGCGATTAACAACGGGTGGCATTCGTTTATCTCTGCGCCGCAAACAAGATTTGTTGCACATCATGAGCGAGGCACTCTCTAGTCCGCAGCAATCTGCCGTCGGGCCACCTGTTGCCAAGTTTCTGCGCGGGTTGGCGATTCCTGGCATTAAAGGGGTGCGAATTTATGGGCGTCGCGCCGGTCACTCCACCCCCTTGTGGCAGATGGGCGTTGATTTCACCCCTCGCAAACGACTGGTACCGGAAGCAACCCCAGAATTTGCTGCCAGCGATGTTTATCTAGGAGATATCCTCTCTGGCAGTAACGAACCCGTTCTGCGTTCTGATGTCACTAAGGAAGACCTCAAAGCAGCCGCTAGCGCTGTCTCTTTCAAAGTGACTCGAACCATCCAGCAATGGCTCTGCGCTTCCCAATTGTTTATTCCCACAGTGGAGATTAAAGACCTGGCACCCGTCGCCTCAGGCAAACTTAGCACTTCCACCTACACTTATTACCAAGGTTTCGTCGTGGCTTTGGTCTGGGGGATGCTGGGATTCTTGCTCACGGTGCAAACGGATTGGTTTCTGTCTGCGATCCTGAAGTCAAAACCACCCATTAATCAAGCGTCAGCGGTCAGCGGCAAATCAACCCTTGACCCACGAGAACCGATCGAGGATACGTCAGTTCCCTTGCCCCAGATGTCTTTGCAAAAATCTCGTGGTTCAGAGGCTCCTGTATTCAATTCCGAAGGATTCACTCGCCAAGGAGATATCACCGTAAGGAACGAGGGTGAAAAGTCCCAGCGGAATGCCGCATCAGCAGCAATTTTGGCAGCCGCCCGAAGTTCTAATCCCTCTTTTAATAACCGCCTGTTAGACGAAAAAGTGGCTCTCTACCAACAGATGCTGTTACAAAGACGGGGAGTGCCCCCGGATGTTTGGATTGTGGGCAGTTCTAGGGCAATGCGGGGGGTCGATCCTCAAGCGCTGGAAGAAGCACTGGCAGCGCAGGGATATCCGGGTGTTCAGGTGTTTAACTTTGGCATCAACGGGGCGACGGCTCAAGTAGTAGATTTGATGGTTCGCCAAGTTTTGACACCAGAGCAACTGCCAAAACTGATTATTTGGGCGGATGGTGCCAGAGCGTTTAATAGCGGGCGGATAGATGCCACCTATAATGCGATCGCTAACTCGCAAGGCTACCAACATCTGCTTGCCGGTACTTTCCCCAAGCAGAATTCAACCCCAGGAAGTCCCAGCCGAACGACGGCGGCACCACCGGCAAAAACTCCGGCGACGGCGGATAAAGGAGCCAGCGGTTCCTTAACGCAAAGCTATCAAATGGTTAATAATTGGCTCAATGAGACGCTAGGAACATTCTCAGCGACTTATCCCCAGCGCGACCAAATGAAAACGCGGTTGCGGGATCTGTATGTTGTTTGGGCAAAACCAGCGAAAACAACTTCTGAGGGAGCTACCGATACTCCCCAAGCATTGACAGCCAGCCAATTTGCCATCGATTTTGATGGCTTCCTTCCCCTCACCGTTCGTTACAATCCTGCCACCTACTACAAGCAATATGCCAGAGTCAGCGGCGACTATGACAGCGATTACTACGCTTTCAAGATGGAAGGCAAGCAAACCCAAGCACTAGAATCGCTGCTGCAATTTACCCAAGCGCGTCAAATTCCGATTGTTTTTATAAACCTGCCTTTGACCCAGGATTACTTAGATCCAGTACGCATAGAATATGAGCAAGAATTTCAGCGGTATATGCGATCGCAAGCAATCCAAAAAGGGCTGATTTTCCGAGACTTAAATCAGCTTTATCCTACTCAACACGATTATTTTTCCGACCCCAGCCACCTCAACCGCTACGGTGCTTATGAAGTTTCTAACCAGCTAGCCGAAGATCCCATGATTCCCTGGCCTGCTAAATAGGACTGAGTTAAGAGGACTGAGGACTGAGTGAACCAGGAGTGGAATGAGTGCCCAATACCCAAGCTGAATTTATCCCGTTCTTTTACTTAGTTCAATTCTTCTTGTTTACCCTTAGTTTCCTGCTAAATAGGATTGAATCATGTTAGCGCGGCACGAAGTGCGGACTGAGGGCTGAGTGAGTCAGGAGTGGAATGATTACCGAATACCTAAGATGAATCTCTCTCATTCTTTTACTCAGTTCAATCCTTGTTGTTTACCCTTATTTTCCTGCTAAATAGGACTGAGTCATATTAACGAAGCGGCACGAAGTGCGGACTGAGGACTGAGTCAATCAGGAGTAAAATGAGTGCCCAATATCCAAGATAAACTTCTCTCATTCTTTGACTCAGTTCAATTCTTCTTATTTACCCTCAGTCCTCAGCCTTCAGCCCTCAGTCCTCAGCCCTCAGCCCTCAGTCCTTACTCCTCAGTCTTCAAAAATGACTTTTATCTCTCTTATCTACGGAGTTTTTCTGCTCAGCGTTTTGGGAATTTACTGGTCGTTCCAAAAACAGTCTTTGCAGATGTGGACGTTGCTTGTTGTCAGTCTGGTTTTCTATACCTCACTGCAAGCGCCAACTTTGGTGAATGAGCATTGGCTGCAAATTTTAGCTTCGCCGCAAGTCGCCTATATTCCTTTGCTGATTGCTATTACTTTGATGAACTTCAGCTTAGGTAAGGCAATTGGAGAAAATACAGCATTAGGGATGTACGCGACCGATCCCCATGAAGATTGGCAATTCGATCAAGCGTTTTGGAATCGTCAGCGACTAAAGTTTTTATGGTTGGGGATTGTTCTGAATGTCTTGTTGTTGGTGAGTTTCAAGTATGTACCTTTTTTCTTAAATTCGGTGGCGGGCTTCTATGAACAATTCACCGGAACATCGCTACCCGTTGCCGAAAATAGCGCCAGTTGGGTCAGCACTCACTTAATTGCGCCTTTAGGTTTGAGTTTCTTTTCTTTTGAGTGCATTGCTTATTTAATTGATGTGTATCGTGGTGCCCCAGCGACGGAGCGATTTCTTGATTTTGCAGCTTATAAGTTATTTTTTCCCAAGCTAATTGCAGGGCCAATTACTCGTTACCATCAATTCTCAACTCAGCTCAAAACGCTGCAATTTCCAACACTTAATCAGATTACAGAAGGACTGTGGCTGATTGCCTGCGGTGCAGTTAAAAAAGCGCTTTTGGCAGATCGGCTAGGAATTTTTGTCGATTTGTGTTTTGGTAACTTAGAGCGAGCTAGCAGCGGCGATTTGTGGTTAGCGATCGCTGCCTACGGACTGCAACTCTATCTGGATTTTAGTGGGTACGTAGATATCGCCCGTGGTAGTGCCATCCTCTTAGGCTTCAATCTCCCGGAGAATTTTAATTTTCCTTACTTCAGTACCAGCATTGCTGATTTTTGGCGGCGCTGGCATATCACGCTAGGCGATTGGCTGCGAAACTACCTCTATTTTCCTTTGGGGGGTTCGCGCCAAGGGCTGCGCCGTACCTGCCTGAATTTGCTAATTATCATGTTAATTGCTGGCATTTGGCATGGAGCAGCTTGGGGCTATGTCGTCTGGGGTGCCTATCACGGTCTTGCTTTAGTGGCTCACCGCCTCACAGAGGCCTATTCCCGCCAGTCTGAGAAAGCTAGAAATTGGTGGAAAAGCCCTCCGGGTGTACTGGTTGCGTGGTTGCTAACCCAGTTTATGGTGTTCACATCCTGGATTTTCTTCCGCCTACCGAATCTGAAACAATCCAGTTGGGTGATTCAGCACCTCTGGGGTCAGTCTGCTGATGCCCAGTTTGCCGAAAAAGTCTACGGGGAGGCGCTGGGTGTGAATGCATCTCAGTTAGGTTTACTGCTTTGGCTGCTAGCAGCGTCGATGATCCTCGTCTATGCCGTCCATCGGGGTCTCAAGTTACAGCTTAATTGGCCTCTGAAGCTGCTGCTGGTGCCATTGTGTTTCTACATTGTCTGGATATTTGCGCCCCAAGGTGGTCTTCCCTACATTTACTTTGATTTTTAGGGCATTACATTAAGCGATCGCCCACTACTCCTGGCTGACACGTCTCGCTTGCGCTCGCTAACCCTACCGCATTCTCAGCCACTCATAAGTAAATGAAATGACAGTGATTCGGATTTATGAACAAAAAAAGACTGGACAAATACGAATAAATGTAAATATTATTAAATACAAGGCGAGACAAACTTCGCCTCATTCATACCGAACCTAGAAAATCCAAAGCACTCATAAAAACATGACCACAACCTTACAAAGACGCGAAAGCGCCAACGTATGGCAACGGTTCTGCGATTGGGTCACATCAACCGACAACCGCCTGTATGTAGGCTGGTTCGGCGTCCTGATGATCCCAACCCTACTGTCTGCCACCATCTGCTTCATCATCGCCTTCATCGCCGC